>CAMYMX010000033.1 GCA_947259605.1 uncultured Polyangiaceae bacterium
GTCTTGATGTTCGAGTGGCTCACCTTGTGAGCTTTGTGGCGGTTCTTACCGCAGAAATCACATGTCTGTGCCATGGTCGGTTTCCGAGTCCTTAGGGAGCCGCGATGTAGCATCGCTGCTCGGGGGTCGCAACAACGCGGCCTCGCATCGGACGCCGATCAACGATAGAACCAAGCAGAATGCGAGTGGCGGGCGCAATCACGGGGCTGTTGGTGCTCGGGACGTTTGTAATTCCAAGCACCTACGGACCAAAAAGAGAGACAGCCTCAGCGGGTCGCGAGGCGGTGGGACCACGGATCGTCTCGTCCAAAGAGCTCGACGTGGGATCGGCCACGCTGTCGGGCCGAATCTACGATGAGCGAGGCGGCCCGCTCGAAGGGGCGAGCGTCTCGCTCGCGGGCAGCGGTTTTTGGCCGGCACGCTCGGTCCAAAGTGGGGCCGACGGGCGATTTCACTGGTCCGACATTCCAGCTGGCATCTACGAGCTTCGGGTCTCCAAGGGGGCGCTCGTCGCACGGGCGGTCGAAGGGCTGATCCTGGACCCCGGCGCCAAGCGCGCCTTTGGAGTGCAGCTCGTGCCCGGTTGGACAGTGGCAGGTCAGGTCATCGATGCGCAAACGGGCCGCCCGATCGTGGACGCCGAAATCACGGTGGCCTCCGGGGTGCTTGGCCTGCACACCCGGAGCGCGCGAAGCGACGGACACGGGCGGTTCGAGCTTGCGGGCGTGGTTGGGGACGAGCAGAGCCTCTACGTCGAAGCGGACGGGTATGTGACCGCAGGGCCCCTGCGGCAGGGCGCCTCGGACCCATCGATTACGGTTCGGCTCGGGCAGGCCTCGACGATCGAAGGGCGTATCGTCGATGAGCGTGGCCTGCCTGTCGAAGCTGTGCTCGTTCGCGCGTTTGGCGAGGGGGAGCTGCGCGGCGCAACGCTTGGTAAGAGCGAGTCGCTAGGCGTGACCTCGGGTCCCGTGCCAGCGATCTCCGCGGGCACCAGCGGAGCCCTAGCCTACGTCAGCCAGGTTGAGACAGGCCGGGACGGCCGCTTTCGCCTGACCAACCTCCGGCCCGGCCCGTACCGCATCGTTGCAAGTCACGAGGACTTCGCCCCCGCCGAATCCAAAAGCCATCAGCTCCGGGCCGGAGCTTCGCGAGGTGACCTCGAGCTCGTCATGATAGCAGGCGCTGAGCTTGCCGGCCGCGTCGTCGACGAGCGCGGCGACGGCCTCGAGGGGATCCCGGTCGAGCTTCGCGATGGCACCGAGGGGGTTCCACGCATGTCGGTGACTACGACCGATGGCTCGTTTTCGTTTCGCGGCGTGCGCGGCGAAGTTAGCGTGACCGCTCTACCGTACGACCTTCCGCCGGTGCGTGAAGACGTCGCGATGGGCGAAGACGCGCTGGTCACCGTGGAGCTCGCACTGTCGAGCACGCTGTACACCCTGCGCGGACGGGTGGTCGACGAGGGAGGCTTCGGTGTCGGCGGAGCCCTGATCTCCGTCTCGTCCATGCGCGCGAGAACCCCCGTTCGGCGGAGCGCAAAATCCGATCCCGATGGCACGTTTTCAGTGCCCGCCCTTCCCGAGCCGCCCTTCGCGCTCGACGCCGCCCACCCCGCCTTTAGCTCGACACAGATCAGCTCCATCGACAGCATCGAGGACGTTCGCGTGGTCATGTCCGCTGGCGTCACCCTGCTCGGCGAAGTTCTGGACGACTGGACCAACGAAGGGCTCCCGGGCGTACGCGTCCGACTCGAAGGCCCTGCCCAGCTCGAGAGCAAGACCCGAAGCGACGGCACCTTCGTCGTTCGACGTGCGCCAACCGGAACCTATGAAGTTTCATTTTCCCATCAGGACTACGAAACGCAGACGCAGCGCGTGGTGCTCGAGCCCCCGCGCTACGTCGATCACCCTCAGGAGCTCGACCGGGTTCGGCTGCAGCCTGGCGGGTCGATCGAGGGGCAGGTGCTGGATGCCTATAACGAGGCCGTCCCGACTGCGGAGGTGACCTGGGGCGACCCGCCGCTCTGGCAACGCGCGAGCCGGAGCGACGCCGACGGCCGGTTCGTCCTTCGCGGTGTCCCGGCGGGCGCGGTCTGGATCTGGGCGCGGCATCCGGTCGCCGGTGAGGACTCGAGCGATTCGACCATCGTGGTGCGGCCGGTCGAGACCTCCACGGGGAACTTCATCCGCCTGCCCGAGTCCGTTACCGAGTGACGAAAATCGGGTTCGGCCGTACTCTAAGCTGCGATGGGTGAGTCTTGGATCCGAAACATTCGCGACGCGGGCGACATCCTGAAGCGCGCCCGCAACCCGGCCGAGCTCGCCAAGGCACTGCTGCCCAATCAATGGCTGACCCGGAAAGTGCTCAACGAGGACCCAGCGGCATCCGGGGCGGCGTCTCCAAGCGAAATCGCCGAATCCCTCCGCAGGCTTCGAAATCAGCTGAAGGCCGAGGCGCTCGATGAAAACGGCCAGGTCGACTACACGAAGCTGCGCGACTCGCGGACCTTTGCAGAGATGAAGGCCACCGGCGGCCTGCTCCAAGCCATCGACCCAGGTGACATCAGCGACGACGATTCGCGGATCGCCTTTTGGATCAACCTCTACAACGTGCTCGCGATCCACGGCGTCCTCGCGCTGGGCATCCGCGAGTCCGTGATGGAGATCCCGTCGTTCTTCGGCGTCGTCGCGTACCGGGTTGGGGATTTCGTCCTCACCCTCGACGAAATCGAAAACGGCGTCCTGCGTCGCAACGCCCCTCACCCCGCAACCGGCGCCCGGCTGTTCGGCGACGACGACCCGAGGCTCGGGCTCTGCCCTTCCCACGTCGACCCGCGAATTCACGCCGCCCTCGTCTGTGCATCGACGAGCTGCCCCCCGGTGGCCTTCTACGAAGCCTCGAAGCTAGACGAACAGCTCGACCTCGCCGCGCTCAACTACGTTGCGTCGGACGTCGAGGTCGACGATGCCCGGCGCGTGGTTCGACTGCCCATGACGTTCCGGTACTACCAGAACGACTTCGGACGCATCCAAGGAGTGCGGATTTTCCTGCTGAAACACGCTCAGGGTGAGCAGCGGTCCGCCTTGGAAGCCGCGTTCGCGGCTGGTTACCCGTTTGACTACCATCGGTATGATTGGTCGCTGAATTCGATGGCGTGACGGAGCGCGTCCGGCGCGCCGCATCGGGCGTGACCGGACCGCCGACAATTCCCCTACGCCAACTCCGCCAGCCTACGGACGTAGTACGCATGCTGCGCCCGGAGGCTATCGAGCGCGGTGTCCCCGATGAACGATTCGAGCTTGCGGCGAATGAGCGGGGCTTTGGCGGTCACCTGAAAGTCGATCGCGTAGATGCAGCCTGTGCCGCTCGGCGAGAGATGGATGGTAGAGTCGATCGTGGCGCCAGTGCCGACGATCTTGAGCTGGCCCTTGCCTTCGTAGCGGCCGTCGACGCTGCGCCATTCCTCTCGCTCGACCAGCGTGTTCGTCGGCTTGAAGAGCTTTTTGGCAAACCCCGGCAGCTCTTGCTCGACCTCGCGGGCCATTTTGGTCTTCGTGACGCCTGCGCTTTCACTCACTTCGGCCTTCGCGTTCCGCTCGCCAAGCGCTTCACAGCGCTTGATGAGCTCGTCGGAGCTGGTGATGAGGTTGAAGACCGTGTCGGCGTCTTGGGAGTACTCGTGTTGGAAGCGGGGCATGGGGGGTCTTAGCTAAGGGGCGGGGGATTGGGAGGCGCCTTGCGGCTTGTGCTGCCGCGGGTGTTGGGGGGGTGTGGTTGATGGGCTTGGTGGGTGGTTAGGTTTGGTTACACCGCCCCGCCCACCCCCACCCGTAATCCTCCCTGGCGCGGCGGTCGCTGCGCTCCGCCTTGCCGGCGCTTCGCGCCGGGCTTCGCCGTTCCGGCTCGCGCTGCCGCCTGCCGTCTTGGGAAGGTTGTTCGTCCTGTCTCCGTATGGAGGGGCGCGGAAAAAACCCGTCATGGGGTGGAGTCGACGTAACGAGTGACAAACTGCAAGATAGCAACCACCGCAGATTGGCGCGAGTTCCGAGGCTCGGCTTGCGTGGTCCAGGCCCCCAAGTGCTTCCGACCACATCTGCAAGCCGAGCCGTTCGATGGAACCCCGTGACGGGTTTTTTCCGTGCCCCGTTTGCTGCAGTGCCAGTGTCAGTCTCCCGCTGGAACGGGGGCCCAGCGGTCGCCTTCCTTCCAAACGCGCCCTTCCCGCTCCAGCTTGATCAAGTGCGCTTCGATCGACTGCAAGGCCAAGGGCCATAGCGCCTTTGGAGTATCGGCGTAGGCGCTCGCCACCAGGTGCCTCGGCCGCGATGCCTTGCCGCGCGCTTCCAGGGCGTCGAGGACTTTGCGCTCGCGCATCAAGCGGTGCTCGATGTAGAAGTTCAAAATCGCCTGCGGCTGCTCGATCAGCGTGCCGTGGGCGGGAAGGAGCCCGGCCGGCTCGAGCGTCGACATTTTACGCAGCGACTCGAGATACAAGAGCATGTCGCCGTCGGTCGGCTCGACGATGATGGTGCCAACTGAAGCAACCATGTCGCCGGCAACCATGATGTTGCTCGCCTCTTCGATGAAGCACAGATGCCCCGGCGCGTGCCCGGGCGTATGAAGCGCGGTCAACGAGGTGGGCGTGGGGCCGTCGAGCTCAATCCGTTCGCCGTCTTGAATCAAGCGGTCGATCTCGACGATGCCGTCGAGGCGCTGCGCCGTCATCGCATGGCCCCAGAGGGGTAGTTGCAGCCGTTCCCGGAGTGCCATCGCCCCGCCGACGTGGTCCGGATGGTGATGCGTGGCGAGGATGGCCACCGGCTCGACGCCGCGAAGCCGCGCGGATTGAACCCACTGGACCATGAGGTCCTGCTCCTCGCGATATGGGGTCGCGGGCTCGATGAGAACGGCCTCCCCGGTGCCGATGAGAAACGTGTTGGTGTGCGTCGCCGGCGGCAGCGTGGGCGTGCGCACCGGAAGCATTTCAATCGTCGGCACAATCGTCCGAACGCGATCGGCGACGGACTCTGGGCCGGTTGCTTTCATGACCTAGCCGCTAATGAGCTCGAGGTCTTCGAGGTCGAGCTCTTGCTCGGGTGTCAAGGCGTGAATCATCGAGACCGGGCCGCTCGGGTAGAAGCGATCGCGCGGTTCGTCGAGCAAGCACTCGACCCGGCCGTCCTCGCGCAGGCTCGGGTCACCGAGTTGGTGCATGCAGACGCGAACGATCGATTTCACGGTTTCAAACACGCCCCAGCCGTCCTTTGCGCTCGCGACGAGCTCCGGGATGCCCTCGGGGACACCGAGCCGCTCGCCGAGCTCTTCGACGTCGAGGACGCCGTGGAGGTCGCGCTTGTTGTACTGCACGACCATGGGGATGCGATCCGGGTCGATCCCTTGCTGCCGCAGGTTGTAGTCGAGGTTGCGTATCCCGTAGTTGTTACCCTCGATCGCATCGGCTTGGCTGTCGATGACAAGCACCACGCCGTCCACGTTGCGAAGGACCATCTGGCGCGTCGAATCCTGTGCGATCTGCCCCGGCACTGAAATCAAGTGAAGCCGCACGTCGTACCCGCGAAACTTGCCAAGCTGCAGCGGCAAAAAGTCGAGAAAGAGTGTTCGCTCCGCTTCGGTGTTCACCGTCACGAGCTTGCCGCGCCGCTCCGGGCGAGTCTGCGCGTGAATGGCTTCGAGGTTGGTGGTTTTTCCCCCGAGACCCACGCCGTAGTAAACGACCTTGAGCGTGACTTCACGCTGCGCGTGGTGGACCAGCGGCATAGCTCGGGACTACCTGGGTCGCTCGGATGCGTCAAGAAGCCCGCACAGGGGCGAAGCAATCATGATCCGCCCTCAGCCGGCGTCTTCTCGAACCGCCGCGTTGCGTTCCCAGCGCTCGACGGCCGCGCGCGCGCTGGCATGCTCGGGCGCTGACAAGTCCGGATCGCTCTGAATGATGCGATCGGCGAGATCTCCAGCGCGCTCGAGCAGGCTCTGGTCCTGGGCCAGGCTCGCAAACTGCAGCCCGCTCGCCCCCGATTGGCGGTACCCGAAAAGGTGACCCGGCCCCCTCAGCTCCAGGTCCCGCTCGGCCAAGACGAAGCCATCATCCGTCTCGCAAAGCGCCTGAAGCCTCGCCTCGGCCTCCTCGGACATCGGCTCGGCGAAGGTGAGCAAACAAGCGCTTCGCTGACCGGCCCTGCCGACGCGCCCTCGAAGCTGATGCAGCTGCGCAATCCCGAAACGCTCCGCCTGCTCGATCACCATGAGGTTGGCGGCCGGCACATCGACACCGACTTCGAGCACCGTGGTTCCAACCAACACCGGAAGCTCGCCATCCGAAAACGCACGCATCAGCTCGCGCCGCTCTTCGCCCGACAGACGTCCATGGATTTGTCCGACGCGTTCATCCCCAAACTGTGCCTTCAGCTCAACCGCGGTTCGGTCCACGCCCACGAGCTCGTCCGACGCCGAGATCGCGGGACAGACCACGAACGCTCGCCCCCCCGCCTCGAGCGCACGCGCAACCTGCCGAAACACCGTGTCGCGTTTCGAGCGCGAAAGCATCTTGGTGGTCACCGGGATCCGCCCGGGTGGCTTGGCCTCGATGCTCGTCAGCTCGAGCCCCGCGTAGAGAACCAAGGCAAGGCTTCGGGGTATGGGGGTCGCCGTCATCACGAGCAGGTGCGGCCGCCCCGTCGAGCCCCGGTTGCCGAGGCGAAGCCGCTGCGCAACGCCGAAACGGTGCTGCTCATCGACGATGACCAGGCCGAGGTTTGCAAACCGCACGTCTCCACTGAGGAGCGCATGGGTGCCGACGACCAAATCCACGGCGCCCGTGGCCAAGCGGTCCAGCATCGAGCGCCGCTGGTCCTTGCTGAGCGCGCCGGTCAGCACGCCCAAGCGGAGCCCCAGTTTCTCGGCAGTCGGCTTCAGGGTTTCCGCATGCTGGTCGGCCAGGAGCTCGGTCGGCGCCAAGAACACGGCCTGTGCGCCTCCCGCGTGGACCTGCGCACAAGCGACCATCGCCACGGCGGTCTTGCCGCAGCCGACGTCACCCTGAAGCAAGCGGCGCATGGGCTCCTCGCTCTCGAGGGCCTGACCGACCTCTGCGACTGCCGACTTCTGTGCGTTGGTCAGCTCGAACGGAAACGCAGCCGAGGCCGTCGACACTGCCGGCTCGATCGCGAACCGCTGCGCCACACCGCCCCGCTCGGAAGCACGCCGCAAGCGCAACGAGAGCTCCCAGAGCACCAGCTCTTCGAGCGCAAGCCTTCGCTGGGCAGGGCTCGGCGTATCAAGCCCCAGGTCGAAGGTTGCCGGGTCTGGAGCGTGCATCGCCCGAAGCGCCTCGCCCACGGTAGAAACGCCAAGCTCGGCACGGAGCGGCGCCGGAATCAGATCGGGAACTTCGGCGACGGCCCGGTCGACGGCCGCACGGACGGCGCGACGGAGCATTTTGCGACGGACACCTGGAATCTCCGGATAGCGCGCCTCGATGGCGCCCGGAGCATCGGCTGGAAGCGATTCGGGGTGCGCGATGGTCGCCGTGCCCCGGTAGTCGTGAACCTTTCCTGCGACACGAACCGTCTCGCCTTCCGCAAAGCGCTTCCCAAGACCGGGAATCGACCGAAACCAGACCAGCTTCACCTCGCTGTACCCGCCGTCCTCCGGCGGACCGTCCGCCCGCTCGAGCCGCGCCTCGAACCCCATGCGGCCACCGCGAGGATACGAGCGCGCCCTTCGCACGACGCCCTCGACCACCGCGTACTCGCCGTCCTTCAGCCGGTGAATCGGCATGGGTGTCCGCTGGTCGTCGTACCCTCCCGGAAGAAGCCACAAGAGGTCGCCGATCGACGCGTACCCACGTTCGCGCAGGCGCGCACCCGTCGTCGGCCCGATGCCGGGCAAGGTTTCGACAGGATGGTCGAGCAGTGTAGGCACCAGCACGCGTGGCCTCGAACCGAGGCCCCTTACTCCCAGCGAACGTCGCTGACCTCGTAGTTACGGACGCCGCCGGGCGTGTGGACCACTACCTCGTCGCCGACTTCCTTGCCCACGATCGCGCGCGCCACCGGCGAGGTGATTGAAATCTTGCCCTGCTTGAGGTCCGACTCGTCGGGGCCGACCAGCCGGTAAGTGACGACCTTGCCGTTGTCCATGTCCTCGAGCTCGACGAACGCGCCAAACTTCACTTTTTCGCCCCCGAGGGTCGATGGGTCGATGACCTCGGCGCGCGAAAGCCTGTCTTCGATTTCGTTGATGCGCGCCTCGCACATGCCCTGCTTGTCTTTGGCGGCGTGATACTCGGCGTTCTCTTTGAGGTCCCCATGATCGCGGGCGATCCCGATCTCCTGGGAGATTTTGGGCCGCTCCGCTTTGAGCGCGTTGAGCTCAGCGGTGAGGGCGGCGTGCCCTTCGGGCGTCATCGGAACCCGTTCCATCTGACGGTGGTAATGTGTGCCCAGAAATAAGGCAACCCAAAGCTAGCGCCTGGGCGGTCGGAGCGTCGCTAGCTCGAGATTGCGCGCGTGGTACTCCTGCAGGGAGCAAACCGACAACGGCCTCAAGCGCCGCGCTTCGATGGCATCCACCGCGGCAACGGCCGCCGCGATCGTCGTGAAATAAGGCACGTCGCTCAAGACCGTTTGGCGGCGCATCGAACGACTGTCCCGAATCGCCTTGGCGCCTTCGGTGGTGTTGACCACCAGGGCGATATCGCCATTTTGGAGAAGGTCGACGCTGTGCGGCCTGCCCTCGCCCACCTTGTAGACGTTCTCCGCTTCGACCCCGGCGCGCTCGAGCACCTCGCGGGTGCCCTTGGTCGCAACGATGTCAAAACCCAGCTCCTTCAGCCGGCGCGCCACCTCGGCGGCGGCAGGCTTGTCGTTCTCTTTGACGCTGACGAACACCTTGCCCTCGTCGGGAAGCTCGGTGTACGCCGAGAGAAGAGCCTTGTAAAAAGCGTCAGGGAAGTTGTCGGCGATGCCCATCACCTCGCCGGTCGACCGCATCTCCGGGCTGAGAATTGTGTCGACGCCGGGGAACTTGGTGAAGGGGAAGACCGACTCTTTGACAGCGATGTGCTGCGGCACGATCTCGCGGGTGTAGCCAAGCTCGCGAAGCGTTGCGCCTGCCATCACCTTGGCGGCGATCTTGGCCAGCGGCACACCGATCGCCTTACTGATGAACGGAATGGTGCGCGAGGCGCGCGGGTTGACCTCGATGACGTACACCGCACTGCCGCGAACGGCGAACTGGACGTTCATGAGACCAACGACGCCGAGCTCGAGAGCGAGGGCGCGTGTCGAGGAGCGAAGCGTGGCGAGAACCTCTGGCGGCAGCGCGTGCGCTGGAAGCGCCATCGAAGAATCACCGGAGTGGATTCCCGCCTCTTCGATGTGCTGGAGCAGGCCGCCGATCACCACGTCCTTGCCGTCCGAGACGCAATCAACATCGACTTCGATAGCGTCCTTCAAGAACTCGTCGACGAGAATCGTCTGGGTCTCGGCATCGGCGACGGCTTCGAGCGCGACGGTCATGTAGCGGGCCAGCTCTTCCTGGGAGTGAACGATCTCCATCGCCCGGCCGCCAAGCACGTAGCTCGGCCGGACGACCACGGGGAACCCGATCCGCTCGGCTACTGCGAACGCGTCCTTGGTGCCGTTGGCAATCCCACCGCGCGGTCGGTCGAGGCCGAGCTTGGTCAAGAGCTCTTCGAAACGCTCCCGGTCTTCGGCACGGTCGATTGCGTCGGCCGTGCTTCCGAGAATCGGTACGCCCGCGCGCGAGAGCGGCACGGCGAGTTTGAGCGGCGTCTGCCCACCGAACTGCACGATGACGCCGTCGGGCTTTTCCACCTCGACGATGTGCATCACGTCCTCGTAGGTCAGGGGCTCGAAGTAGAGCTTGTCCGAGGTGTCGTAGTCGGTGGACACCGTCTCGGGGTTGCAGTTCACCATGATGGTCTCGAAGCCCATCTCTTTGAGGGCGAAGGAGGCGTGCACACAGCAGTAGTCGAACTCGATCCCCTGGCCGATTCGGTTCGGCCCGCCGCCCAGGATCATCACCTTCTTCTTGTCGCCGCCCGCCTTGACCTCGCTGTCGTGTCCCCAAGTCGAGTACATGTACGGCGTGAGCGCCGGGAACTCCGCGGCGCATGTGTCGACGCGCGAGTAAATCGGCTCGACCCCGTGCAATGCTCGCTTCGCGCGAACGTCCTTGGCGGCCTCGCCACGCAGGGCGGCGATCTGCGCGTCACTGAAACCGAGCTCCTTTGCGCGTCGGAGCAAGGCTTCGGTGGCGGGCTCGCCCGCCGAAGCGGTCAACTGCTGCTCGAAGTCGATGAGCTGGCGCATCTGTTCGAGGAACCAGACGTCGATTTTCGTCGCTCCCTGTAGCTCGTCGACGCTGAGGCCAACTCGGAGTCCATCGGCGATGTACCAAAGCCGATCGGCCAAGGGCGTTCGAATCAGGTCGAGAATCGATTCGCGAAGCTCCGCCCCGGTCGCATCTGGCAAGTCGCCCAACATGGGCTTTGCCGTGTTGATGGCCTCGCCGCTCTCGATGAGCCGGCGCACCTGCGCCGCGAGGTCGCGATAGTCGACCTTGCCGAGGAGCGAGGTCAAGCCGTCCCGGCCTGTCTCGAGGGAGCGCGCCGCCTTTTGGAGCGACTCCTTGAAGGTGCGCCCTATCGCCATGGCCTCCCCGACGGATTTCATTTGAGTGGTCAGTCGGGGGTCGGCGCCCGCGAACTTCTCGAATGCGAAGCGAGGAATCTTCGTGACGACGTAGTCGATGGTCGGCTCGAAGGCCGCGCTCGTCCCGGTGATGTCGTTTTGGAGCTCATCGAGCCGATAGCCGACCGCAAGCTTGGCTGCAATCTTGGCGATGGGATAGCCCGTGGCTTTCGAGGCCAGTGCGCTCGAACGGGAGACACGGGGGTTCATCTCGATGACGATCACGCGGCCGTCGGCAGGGTTGATCGAGAACTGGATGTTCGAGCCACCGGTTTCGACCCCAATTTCGGTGATGATCGCGCGGCCCGCATCACGCAGACGCTGATATTCTCGGTCGGTCAGGGTCATCGCCGGCGCGATCGTAATCGAGTCGCCGGTGTGTACGCCCATGGGGTCCAAGTTCTCGATCGTGCAGATCACGCCGAAGTTGTCGGCGTTGTCCCGAATGACCTCGAGCTCGTACTCCTTCCAACCAATCAGGCTCTCCTCGACCAAGCACTCGTGAATTGGGCTGCACTGGAAGGCCCAGCGAATCGCGTCGTCGAACTCGGCCTTGTTGTACGCCACGCCGCCCCCCGAGCCGCCCATCGTCAACGAGGGTCGCAAGATGATCGGGAAACCGATTCGCTCTGCGGCCGCGTTTGCCTCCTCGATGGTTCGAGCGACTTCTGCGCGCGCGCTCTCGAGCCCGATTTTGTCCATGGCGGCCTTGAACAGCTCCCGTTCCTCGGCCTTACGGATGGCTCCCACGTTCGCGCCGATCAGCTCGACGCCGTGTTTCTCGAGAATCCCTCGATCCGCAAGCGTTAGGGCGAGGTTGAGCGCGGTCTGTCCTCCTAGGGTCGGAAGGACGGCGTCCGGCTTCTCCCGTTCGATGATCGACTCGAGCACGTCGGGGGTCAGAGGCTCGACGTAGGTTCGATCCGCGAACTCCGGGTCGGTCATGATCGTCGCCGGGTTGGAGTTGACCAGGATGATCCGGTAGCCCTCTTCTTTGAGCGCTTTGGCGCCCTGGGTGCCGGAGTAATCGAACTCGCAGGCCTGCCCGATAACGATCGGCCCCGACCCAATCAGAAGGATGCTTTCAATGTCATCGCGGCGGGGCATGGAGTCAGTTCAACCTGGACGTTCGCGCGGGCTTACCAGAGGCCCTTGCACCTCGCAACCGGGAATTCCTCAGCTCCGGAGCCGCGTGCGAACGGCACTGATGATGGCATCACCGCGCACGCCCCGCGGGTGTAATCGAGCGCGGCGCGCGACATCGGAGACGATCTCGAGCTCGACCCAAAGCACCATCCGCCCCGCCATCCCGGGAAACTTCCTGCCCCACTCGACGAAAAGGACAACCCCTTCGTCGAGCAACTCATCGACGCCGAGCTCCTCCAGCTCGACCTCGTCGGCAAGCCGGTAGAAGTCCGCATGGGCGATCGGAAGGCGTCCCTCGTACTGGTGCAGCAGAGCGAAGGTCGGGCTGGTCACTGCCGTGTCTTCGGAGACGCCAAGCCCATGAACGGCGCCGCGCGTGAACGTCGTTTTCCCCGCGCCGAGCCCGCCTTCGAGCCCGATCACGTCGCCACCCTCGAGCGCCGCCGCAAGTGACCGCGCCAAGGCGAGGGTATCGCCTTCCGTCTCGAGCTCGAGCTCCAGCATGGGCAAGCCCTGTCACAAGACGGGGCCCGGCGCACGCTCGCCCAGCTCGGCCTGGCTCAGACCTTGATTTGAATGCCCAGCTGCTCGCGAAGCCGGAAGTAGCTCTCCGAGATGCTGAAGAGCACGATCTCTTTGACCTTATCCCGCGGCGCGAGGTCGGCTGTGGAGTCCGATGCGATCTGCTGCGTCATGTGAACCGCGGTGTCGACGTCGTCGCAGAGGAGCAAGCCGGCGCGAAGCGCGGTGATTTCGGCAGCCTGCATCCAACGCTTGATGTCCGCGTGGCCGCCCGCATCGACGAACTTGCGAACCAGCTGCTTGAGCACGTCGCGATGGGGCTGATCCATGTGCTTGGCGAGTTGCTTCGCCGTCGATTCGACCGCCGCATCGCCACCCCCCATGCCGACCACGCGCATGGCGGCCAGCAGGAGCGTTTTGAGCTCGGTATGCGACTGGTACATCGTGCGGATGAAGTGCTCGCCGCGGTAGTACGTCAGGTGACGCCCGCAAACGAATGCGAGGTCGATCGGACGGTAGCCCGAGAGGAGCGTGTACCCCGTGATGATCGCGGGCGGGTTGCTCCGCGCCTCGTCTCGAAGGGCGCCGGAAAGCTCCTTCTGAATGAAGAGGCGAACCGGAATCGTGACGTTGAGCAGGTCCTGCGCCAACTTGAACTGCCGCGCGAGCGCGAGGCTCGGGTTGGCGAGGTCTTCGGGCTTGCGCTTGTGTAGGTTCAGCTTCTTGTCGGGCACCGCAATCGATGCGCGGACCACCGGGGCAATCACCTCCATGATCTTGGAGATGTAGATGTCCTGGTCGACATGCATCAGGTCCTTGACCCAGTTCTCGTTGCTGACCCGCGCCGTCGGCTGGATCTCGCGATCCTGCTTGTACTGCTGGTAGAACTTCTGCTGCTCCTCGTCGGCCTTCTTGAAGTGCGTCAGGGTGCGAGCGATGCACCATGCCTTGTCGTAGGCGCGCGCATCGAAGTAGAGCTTGTAGAGGGCCCTGTAAGAGTCGAGCCTGTTCGGGTCCGACGTCAGAAGCCACTGGTGCTCGGCGATCGCCTCTACGGTCTTCTCAGGCATCGTGGCGTAGAGCTCGGCGAGTATCTGGTGCTCGACTGCGTCGTCCGGCTTGAGCCCCGCCGCCATCTGGAAGGACTCCGCAGCCGCGTCGAAGTTGCGCTGTCGGTCCCGGTAGATGATGCCGAGCGTGTGCCAGAGATTGTGCTCGAGGTCCGTGTTGCCCTCGTTGATGATGCGGTGGAGCATCTTGCGGTAAGCCCGCTC
>CAMYMX010000034.1 GCA_947259605.1 uncultured Polyangiaceae bacterium
TGTTCTGGCCGTAGGTGATGTCGCAATTGTACGCGCGCTTTTTGACGGGATTGCTCTGCCCCGGGACGACGACGCCGGTGCTCAGACCCAGGAATCCGTAGAGCTTGCCCATCCACTCGGCGTCACGACTCGCGAGGTAGTCGTTGACGGTCACGACGTGAACGCCCTTGCCTTCGAGCCCGTTCAGGTAGCAGGCGAGCGTGGCGACGAGCGTCTTGCCTTCGCCTGTTTTCATTTCGGCGATCTTGCCCTGGTGCAGGACGATGCCGCCCACTAGCTGAACGTCGTAGTGGCGCATTCCGAGGACGCGCTTGCCGGCCTCCCGTGCTACCGCGAAAGAGGGAACGAGCAAATCATCGAGCGGAGCGCCGTTGTCGAGTTGCTGCCTGAACTCGGCGGTCTTACCGCGTAGCTGAGCATCCGACAGCTTCTGCATCTCGCCTTCGAGCGCCGAAATGGCAGCAACCGTGGGTCGCATGCGTTTCACCTCGCGCTCGTGCTTGGTGCCGAGGACCTTCTTCAGGACGGAATTGAACACGGCTGCAATCTAGGTCGGCCGGGCGAGCGGCGCAAACGACAGTCAAAACCAACGCTTAGAGAGCGCGAGCACCGCCATCAGCACGAACACCAAGAGCACGAACGCCCAAAGACCGCGGCCAGAGGAAGGCATTTGCGGAGCGGGCGAGGCCACGTCGCCGAGCGAATCGAGCAGGCGGCGCGCGCGCGCTTGTGCAAGAAGCTCGACCCGCAGCAAGACCGCCGCCACGATCAAACCGATGAGAAAGATCAGCGCGGCCGCCAGCCAACGCCGGCGTTCTTGCTCGAGCTCGACGGCTTGGTCGACGCCCAACCGGGAGCTCATCCCAGACCCCACCGCTACGACGTCGAAGCTCGGCACCGCAAACATGGCCGCAATCGCGTCGTCGACCGACGCTTCGGGAAGTGCGTCATCGAGGACCGCCAGGGCAAGTGGATCGAGCCCTCGCCGTTCGGCATCTGCGAGGACGGACGTCGCCGCAGCCCGTGCCCGTTCGGGGCCGGCCGGGTCGGCGACCACGAAGCTCGAGACGCCAGCGGTGTTGTCCGAAAAGAGATCGGCGCGAATCTGCAGGCGCCAAACGCCCGGACCTGGAGAGACGAAGTACGGGTTTTCGGGGCCGAGCGAGAGCGCCCGGACCCAGCGGCGGCCTTGAAAGACGTCGATGAGAACGGCCCGCGGCTCTCCAAGCCGCTGCCAGTCCACGTGGATACGGTCTCCTCTCGCCGAGGTTCGAGCGACGATACCGCCGGGAACCAGGGGAAGCCGCACTTCACGTGCTCCGAGCAAGGCGCCCTTCGGGTCCAGCGCTTCGACGTCGACGCGGCCTTCGCTGCCTGACACGACGATCGGAAAACGCACGAATCCGTGGGAAGGCTGAGCTGAGCTCGGCTCCACTTGCACTCCCGCTAGGGATCGCAGCCGCACGCGCACGTCTTGCCCGCCGACCCAGACGGAAAGCACGCAGCGAAGCTCGGGAACACAGGCGCCCTCCTCGACGCGAGGGTCGAGCAGCTCGACGGCGGGCCCCGAATTCGACGCGCGAATCGGTCCGAGCTCGTACGCCTGAAACGCCGTGACTGTACGCCCGCTCGGCAAGCGGGACTCAATGGATTCGCCAACGTACAGAGTCCGCTTCACAGACACCTCTTGCCCGTCGATCTCGGCCGTCGCCAGCAACGACAGCGGTCCGCCGAGCCCGCTCGGGATGGAAAGCTGCCCCTCCCTTCCGTGAACGAGCGACAGGGCGAGCTCGGTGCTGGCGAGCGGCATCCCCGCTGCATTCCGAAGCTCGACGACGACCGGCGGAGAAGCGACGACCGTGTAGCCCGCGTCGTCTTCAGCGAGTTGCCATGCGCGCAGGCCGATCGTCGTGCCGGGACGCGCCACGACGGGTGCGCTGAAACGAAGATCAGGAATCGGCGACGGGGCGCCGGAGATCCAAAGCGCCGCGAGGATGAGCGTGGCGAGCAGAGGCGACAGTCGAATGGCCAACGAAAATCGGTCGATTTGTGGGTCCTGCTTCGCCATGGGGATGGACAAACTCCGGATGTTACCTTAGGAGACCTGGTGTAGAGAGCACGAATGGGAGCCACCGCCGAACACGACGTCGAGCAACTCCGTGCTCGCCTGAACGAGTACATGAGCAAGCACGGGCTCCGGTCGACCGAACAGCGGCGCCTGGTGACCGAGATGTTTTTCGCCAGCTCCGACCATCTCTCGATCGAGGAGTTGCTCGAGCAGGTGCGGCTCGAAGAGCCGAAAATCGGCTACGCGACGGTCTATCGAACGCTCAAGCTCCTGAAGGACTGCGGGCTCGCCTTCGAACGTCACTTCGGCGACGGGGTGTCCCGCTACGAAGTTGCCTGGGCCGACGAACATCACGACCACATGATCTGCCTCGAGTGCGAAAAGATCGTCGAGTTCGAAGACGACGCCATCGAGGACCTCCAACACAAGGTGTCCTCGAGGCTTGGCTTCAAGCTCGTTCGCCACAAGCTCGAGCTTTACGGCGTTTGCGCGGACTGCCAGGCCAAGGCCTAGAACCGACAGCGGCGTACGCGCTCGGGATCAGACGGTGGCGAACGCTTCGTCCGGGATTTCGACGGGGAGCGTGTCGATGGCGCTCAGTCGCTTGACGCGGCTAGGCAAGGTGGTGAGAACATTGTTCGCAAAGTACTGCGCCGCGAACTTCTTGCCCATGTAGAACGCGTGGTCCGGGTGATTTTCAGAAATTTCCGGCAGCTTCTTCAATGCGATGGACGCTTGGTCTAGAAGCAGCCAACCGACCGCGAGCTCACTCATGATGACGAGAAAGTCCTCGGCTGCGAGGGGAATGTGCTCGACCTTGCCGCCCTTCAACCAGCCGATGAACTGCAGGACCGATGCAGCCACCGCTTCGTGTGCGTTCTGCAGGTGTCCGACGCCCTCTTTGAGCTCGGGCACGTCCTTGTTCTCGGTGATGAAATTTTGGATGTCGGTCAGGAACGCCTGAGTGTTGGCACCACCGCCTTGGCCGAGCTTTCGGCTCACCAAATCCATCGACTGGATGAAGTTGGTGCCTTCGTAGATCTGGAAGATCTTCGAGTCGCGGCAGTACTGCTCCACCGGGTAGTCCTTCAGGTAGCCGTGGCCCCCGTAGACTTGAATCGCTCGGCTCGACACCTCGAACGCTGCATCGGTGCCATAGGCTTTCACCAGCGGTGTGAGGAGATCGACCTGACCTTTGTGGTAGGCCTCGGACTCGTCGTCCTTGCCCTGCGTCGCGCGCAAGCGATCTCCGTGGTTGGAGAGCTTCATCACGAGCGCACGGACGCCCTCGACGCGGGCCTTCATGCCCAGAAGGTCTCGGCGGATGTTTGGATGCTCGAGGATCGGAACGCGGGGAGCGTTGGCGTCTTTGAACTGTTTGACGCTCGCGCCTTGTTTGCGCTCGCGCGCGTATTCGAGCGCGCTGAGGTACGCGGCCGAGGCGACCGAGAGGCCTTGGATGCCGACGCCAATGCGGGCCGCGTTCATCATGTGGAACATTTGGCGAATGCCCTGGTGCTCGACGCCGCCGACCACCTCTCCGATGCATCCACCTTCGTCGCCGAAGTTCATCACGCAGGTAGCCGACCCGTTGATGCCCATCTTGTGCTCGATCGAAGGCACCGTGACGTCGTTGCCGTCTCCAAGCGAGCCGTCCTCGTTGATTCGGACCCGAGGCACGATGAACAGCGAAAGACCTTTGGTGCCAGCCTCTGCGCCTTCGATACGCGCGAGAACCAAGTGGATGACGTTCTCGCCGAGATCGTTGTCGCCACCGCTGATGAAGATCTTGGTACCCTGGACGCTGTAGGTGCCGTCGTCGTTTCGGCTGGCGCCGCTCGACGCGGAGCCGACGTCGGAGCCGGCATGCGGCTCGGTGAGACACATGGTCCCCGTCCATTCGCCGCTCAGCATCTTTGGAACGTATTTCTTCTTCTGCTCCTCGGTGCCGAACTCCAAGAGGAGGTCCGCGGCGGTCAAACTGAGGCCGGTGTACATCGTGAACGCCGTGTTTGCGCCACAAAGCATTTCCTCGACGAAAGAGCCGACCATGCTGGGCGCGTCTTGGCCGCCCCAACGCGAAGGAGCTGCGACCGTTCGCCAGCCCGCTTCCCAGAGCTTGTCCCATGCACCCTTGAACCCGTCGGGCGTGATCACACGTCCGTCTTCGATTCTGCAGCCCTGTTCGTCACCGCTAGAGTTGAGCGGGCCAATCACGTCGCAAACGAAACGGTAGACTTCGTCCAAGACCATGTCGCACTCTCCGGCGCCCCACTCGGCGAAGGGTTCCTTCCCGAGGACGGACTGCAGTTCGAACTGCTCGAAAAACAGGAACCGAAAGTCTCGTAGATCCGCACGGTAGCGATTCAGTGCTTGTGCCACGTCTGCCTCCAACTCTGAGCAGGTCACCCTCGGACATCGGCGCGTGATTACGTGACGAGGCCCTGATGGATGCCGGCTGTAAGAAAAGTGAGGTCACCTCGCCTTTTCGTCAAGGAGCCGATAGCCCTATTCGCGGGTGCGATTCCTCACAAACCCAGCAATCCAGGCGATCGGGGACCGATCCTCCTCGAGCTGGCGCTGACGCTGCCTAGCTCGTAAGCCTCCGCCCATGCTCCTCGAGCGCTACCTGGAATCCCTGGGCTCCAAAGCCATTGCAGAGGCGCTCGACCTCGATGGCCCCCGGCCCGCGCTGATTCGGCCTACGCAGGATGCCAAGTTTGGCGACTTTCAGATCAATGGCGCGATGCCGCTTGCAAAGGAGCTGAGGAAGCCCCCTCGCGAGCTAGCTCAACCGATTGCGGAGGCCTTGGCGGGCATCGATGCCATCGAAAAAGCCGAAGTCGCCGGGCCTGGTTTCGTCAACATTCACCTCGCGCCCGCGTGGATCGGCGCGAAGCTCACCGACGCACTTCGTGATACCGAGAGAGACGGGGTGCCGGCCGTCGCAGACGTCTCCAAAATCGTCATCGACTTCTCGAGCCCAAACATCGCCAAGCAGATGCACGTGGGGCACTTGCGTTCGACCATCATCGGCGACGCGATCGCGCGCATTCTGTCGTTCATGGGCCACGAGGTCATTCGAGACAATCACATCGGAGACTGGGGGACGCAGTTTGGGCTGTTGATCGTGGGAATGCGTGAGTGGGGGGACGAAACGGCTCTGCAGTCGGACCCGATCAAGGAGCTCGAGCGCGTGTACAAGCTCGCGTCCGAACGGGCCGGCAAGGACGACGACTTTGCCGGGCGCGCACGCGCTGAGTTGGCGAAGCTGCAAAGTGGCGACCAACGAAACCTCGAGCTCTGGAAGCATTTTGTGGAAGTGAGCCGCGGCTCTCTCGACGCGTTGTACGCCGAGCTCGACGTATCCTTTGACCTTTGGCTCGGCGAAAGCGCATACCACGATGCGCTCCCCGGCATCGTGGACGACCTTCTCGAGCGAGGTATCGCGCGCGAGGACGACGGTGCGGTGTGCGTCTTTTGGGGCGAGATCGATGGAGCACCGAAATCGCTTCGCAAGCAGAAGACGCCGTTCATCATCCGAAAGAAAGACGGCGCGTTTCTTTATTCTACGACCGATATCGCCACGGTGCAGCACCGCAAGCGGCAGCTCCACGCTGACCGGGCGCTCTATGTCGTCGACAATCGCCAGTCACTTCACTTTCAACAGCTCTTTGCGGTGATGAGCTTGCTGGACGCCGACATGCAGCTCGAACACATCGGTTTCGGCACGGTGCTCGGCAAAGATGGGAAACCCTTGCGGACGCGCGATGCCAGCGGCGAGGTGATCACACTCGCATCGCTCCTACAGGAGGCGAAGGACCGCGCGCGACAAAGAATCGACGAAGGGATTTCGGAGGGGCGACTCCGAGTCCAGCCCGAGGAAATCGACGAGGTGTCGCGGCAGGTCGGAATCGGCGCGGTGAAGTACGCCGACCTTCGGCAGAACCGACTCAGCGACTATCAATTCGACTGGGACAAAATGATCTCGTTCCAGGGCAACGCCGGCCCCTATCTGCAATATGCGTACGCGCGTTGCGCGTCGATCTTCGCCAAGGGCGGGCTCGACATGGATGCGATTTCGGGTAGCGCGACCATCACCCTCGATACGCGGGCCGAGCAAACCCTCGGCAAGCACTTGCTGCGCTTTGCCGACGTCGTGTACCAGGCGGGCGCAACCAGCCAGCCCCATTTGATTTGTGAGCACCTCTACGAGCTGGCGCGCGCGTTCAATGGCTTCTACGCGGAATGCCCCGTGCTCGACGCCGACGGCCCGACGCGAGAAAGCCGCCTTGGCTTGACCGCGTTGACCGCCCGGCAGATCCGCCGCGGGCTCGGGCTCGTCGGCATCGGCGTCGTCGATCGCATGTAGCAAAATCAGGCTATTTCCCGTCGCGGCAGCGCGAGTGTGCTATGCGAAGCCCGTCAATGAAGGGCCGCGTCGTTCGAACATCCCATGAGAGTCTCTGTCTGCGCGACAATCCGCTCGGAGACCCCTACGAACGGGAGCTGTACGTCTATTTGCCGCCGCAATATGACGGGACGCGCCGATTCCCCGTGGTAATGATGCTCGCCGGTTTCGGCTCGACCAATCATTCGATCGTGGGCTGGAGCCCATGGAAGCCGAACAGCATCGAGCTCTTCGACCGGCTCATCACCGAAGGGAAGTGCAAGCCGGCAATTCTCGTGCTTCCGGACTGCTTCAACCGATGGGGCGGCTCGCAGTTCATCGATTCGGAGGGGACCGGGCGCTACCAGACGTATCTCGCCGAAGAAGTCTTTCCGTTCGTCGACGCGGAATTCCAAACGATCCCGGCCCGTGAGGGGCGTGCCGTCGTAGGGCGCTCCTCGGGCGGCTTCGGCGCGATGCGCCTCGGGATGGACCGCCCCGAGCTGCTGTCCGTCATTGGCAGTCACGCGGGGGATGCCGCCTTCGAGGTCAGCATGCGGCCGATGCTCACGAGCGCTGCAATCGCGATTGACTTGGCGGGCGGCCTCGACACCTTCGCTCGAGAGATCCCCGTGGCCGGGCCCGAGAATGCAACCCAGTTCGACGCGATCTTCGTCCTCGCAGCTGCCGCCGCGTATTCGCCCGATCCGACGGCCTTCCCCTTTGCGCAGATCCCCATGAACCCAGCGACGGGAGAGCTCCGAGACGATGTCTGGGCAACTTGGCTCGAGCAGGATCCCTTGGAGCGAATCGACCGCTCCGCAGAGGCTTTGCGAACAATGTCGCTTATTTACGTCGATGCAGGCAACAGGGATGAGCACGGGCTACACTTCGCAGCGCGGGCGCTCAGCGATGCACTCAGCCAGCGTGGGTTGCCGGTTCGATACGAGGAGTTCGACGGTGGACACCGCGGCACCTCGTGGCGCTACGAAATTTCGCTACCGCAGATCGTTGAAGCACTTCGAGGACCCGAATGACGACCAAAAAGCAGAGCAGGGAAGAAGGAACGGACACTCCCGACGAAAAGTCCACCAAGAAGGCTGCGTCGGGTGGTGCTTCGGGGGTTGCGCAGAAGATCCTCGGGGACGAGAGCCCTCAATCGAAGATTGCCGAGCACGGTGAGACGATGATGGAAGGTCCACGCACCGCCGCTACGCAATCCGCCCGCGTGCTGAGTGAAGTCATCGTCGAGAAGCCGGAGCTCGTCGTGCCGCTGGTCGCGAAGTTCGCAAAGGGCATTTCCTCGTCGAACAAGCGCGTGGTGCAGACCTCCGCCGAAGCGCTTCCCGCGATTGCCCGGATCGCGCCCGCCCGAGTCGCTCGCCAACTCGACGTGCTCAAGGGCAGCTTCGAACAGGCCAACGACGTGGGCAGAGATGGCCTCGTCAAGACGTTTGCGGCGCTGTGCACCGCCTCGGTCGCGTATCAGAAGCGCCTCGAGCCGGTGCTCACGCTCGCCCTGAACGGCGCCGATGGAAAGACCCTATTGGCCTGGAGCCAGATCGTGCTTCCGGCGCTCAAGGGCGAGCCGCACGCCAGGGCCCGCGCCGTGGTCGAAGGCCGACTCGATTTGATTCCACGCGCGCACGCTCAGCAGATCGCCGACTTCCTCGGTATCAAGCTGCGGACGCGCTACCGCTGATTGCACCGGTCAGCGCTTGCGGTTCATCGCAAGATCGAAGGTTCGTAGCCTTCGGGTTTCTCGTACCCCAGGAGCTCGAAGGTCGTTGCGGAGATGTTGGCGATGCCTGGGTTCTCGACTTGGTCGTTCAGACGAAGGCTGTCGTTGCCCGGCACGTAGACGTAGCAAGGGACGGCGTTGAGGGTGTGGCTCGTCTTGTTTCTGAGCTTCCCGGTGCTGCTTCGCTTGAAGTCGCCGGACTTCTTGTCGACCTCGAACATTTCGTCGCAGTTGCCGTGGTCGGCGGTCACGATGAGCGCACCATCGAGCTTCTCGATGACGGGGATGATCCGCGCCAGGCAGAGGTCGACCGCTTCGACGGCGATGACCGACGCATCGAGGTTCCCGGTGTGACCCACCATGTCGCCGTTCGCGTAGTTGATGCGACCGTGCCGCAGGCCGCCCCGCCGCATGGCCGTGAGGGTTACATCTGTGATTTCCGCGGCTTTCATCCAGGGTCGCTGTTCGAACGGAACCAAGTCGCTCGGAATCTCGACGTACTCTTCGTAAAGTTCGTCGAACATGCCGCTGCGGTTGCCGTTCCAGAAGTACGTCACGTGGCCAAATTTCTGCGTTTCACTGCAAGCAAATTGGCTGACCTGATTGCGGGCCAAGTACTCACCCATGGTGCGGTCGATCTTGGGTGGCTGAACGAGGTAGTGGCGCGGCAGCTTGAGGTCGCCGTCGTATTCCATCATGCCGACGAACTCGACGTCTGGGATGGGGCCGCGGTCGAACTCGCTCAGCTCGGGCTCGGTAAATGCGCGGGTGAGCTCGAGTGCTCGGTCGCCGCGGAAGTTGAAGAGCACGGCGGCTGAACCATCCCGAATCGGGCCGATGGGCTTGCCCTCGGCGTCGACGATCACGAAAGCCAGGAGGTCCTGGTCGATCATGCCGGGATTTTCGTCTCGCATCGTTTGAATCGCCTCGGTGGCGTTTGAAAAGCCCCTGCCCTCGCCGAGGACGTGATGCTTCCAGCCCCTCTCGACCATCGACCAATCGGCGTTGTAGCGATCCATGGTGATGAACATTCGACCGCCGCCGGATGCGATGCGGTAATCGCGGCCGCCTTGCTCGTTGAGGTCGTGAAGCACTTTCTCGAGCGCTTCGACGTACTCGAGCGCGCTGGTTTCGGGGACGTCGCGCCCGTCGAGCAAGATGTGGACGCGTGCGCGCTGTACCCCCTCTTCGTTGCAGCGACGCAACATCGCGAAGAGGTGTTCGATGTGACTGTGGACGTTTCCGTCGGAGAGCAGGCCAATGAAGTGCATGGGCTCTCCGCTTTCGCCGACGCGGCGCACGAGCTTCTTCCACTCTTCGCCTTCGAAGATCTCGCCGCTGTCGATCGCCATCTGAACACGCTTCGCCCCCTGATCGAAGACACGACCCGCACCAAAGGCGTTGTGGCCGACCTCGCTGTTGCCCATGTCGTCGTCGCTTGGCAGACCGACGGCTGTGCCGTGCGCACGAAGGCGCGTCGTCAAGGAAATCCCGGCGAGCCGGTCGAGCGTCGGGGTGCGAGCGAGCCAGACCGCATCGCCTTCATTGGAGGCGCCGCACCCGACCCCGTCCATCACGACGATGAGCACCGGGCCCGGGACACCGGGGAATGTGGGATGCTTTTTGAGCTGCCAATCGGTCACGGCGCTTTCCTAGCACAGCCGCTCCGATGTTCGACGGGGAGGAAGCAGGGTATGCTTGGGTCATGATCGTCGTGACCAACCGCATCCCTGTAGCCGAGGGCTACGAAATCGACTTCGAAGACCGCTTTCGGAAGCGCGTTCACCTGGTGGATCAAGCCAAGGGTTTCATTCGAAACGAAGTGCACCGGCCACGGCCGATGGAGCTCGACCATCAGACCGGAGAGTGGACCCGGGGGCCCGCCGCAAGCGGCTACTACGAGGTCAAGACCTGGTGGAAATCATTCGACGATTTCGTCGCTTGGACGACGAGCCCCTCGTTCGCCGAAGCGCACCGAAACCGGCCGCCCAAAGAGATGTTTCGTGGGCCGAACGAGCTCACGATTCACGAAGTGTTCTTGAGCACCGACGACAAGGACCGGCCATGAGCGAGATCGCGACCTCCAGCCTCGGCTTCGTCGAGTGCTGGAACGAGATTCTGACGCCCAAGTGGATTCGGTTTCGGCACCTGCTCTCAGGCAACGGAAGTCCTGCTTCGACACCTTCCGCCCCCGGGCGAGGCCTCCTCGACCTGCGGCCCGGGCCCCTTTTCGATGGCTGGCGAAGAGACCGATCGCGCGATGCTTGAAGCCGCCGGGTTCTCGGAGGTCGATGTCTTCAAACGCATCGACGCGGACATCTGCGTAGGGACTGACCTCGAGGAGGCGATCGACTACTAGATCCTGGTCGGCCCCTCTGGCGAAATCGTCCGCGAAGCCGGCGCCGAAGGCCAACGCAAGCTTCCCGAAATACGGCGCGACCTCCGCGAGCTCATGGAGCCCTATTTGCGCGACGACCGGGTCTTCATGCCGTCCAGCACCGGGGCGATCATGGCCCGCAAACGGTGAAAAGGGGACTGTCCCTTTTTCGTCATGGTTTGGTCATTGGGCTTGACCGGAATAGAACTTGTTCTAAACTGTCTTTAGTTTACATGAAGTAAAGTTATATCTGCCTCGGCGGGTATACGGAGGATCCTTTGGAAAACAAGTGCCCAGCGAAGTTTCACAATGTCGATTTCTGCGCCCCGTCGACGCACGACAACCCGTACGAAATGTACGACCACTTCCTCGAGAATGAGCCGCTCTACTTCGACGAAAAGAACGAGGTCTGGGAGGTCTTCCGCTACGACGACATCGTCGCGATCGAGCGCGACACCGAGACCTTCATCAATGGTGAAGGCGTTCGACCGAACATCCCGCCGGACCCGGGCATGATTTACCAGGACGGCGAGCAGCACAGCAAGCAGCGCGCCCTCGTTTCTTCGGGCTTCACGCCGCGTCAGATGCGCAAGATGGATGACCGGGCCCGCGAGATCGTCACCGAGCTCGTGGACAACATGCTCCAAAAAGACGAGGTCGACATCGTCGAGGACTTGGCGGCCGCCCTTCCGATGAGGCTCATCGCCGACATGCTGGGCATCCCGGAAGAGAAGCGCGCTTCGGTGCAGCAGTGGATCAACGAGATCATGATCGGCGGATCTGGCCCCGAGTACGTGACCGACGAGGTCAACGATGCGTTTGAGAACTTCTGCATGCATCACGAGGAGATGTATCAGGATCGTATCAGTGCGGGTTGTAAGGGCAGTGACCTGCTCACGATCTGGATCAACGCCGAGATCAACGGTGAGAAGTTAGACGAATCGCAGCTGCTGTTCGAGCACGTCTTGCTCAACGTGGGCGGCGCGGAAACGACGCGCAGCGCCATCGCGGGTGGCCTCGAGCGACTGTCCGAACATCCGAAGCAATACAATGCGCTTTATGAGGATTCGTCCCTCATTCCGAATGCGGTGGAAGAGATCATCCGCTGGGTCTGCCCGTTCGTGAACATGTATCGCACCGCGACGCGGGACTACGAGATGCACGGCAAGGTCATCAAAGAAGGCCAGATGGTCGGCCTGACGTATCCCGCCGCGAACCGGGATCCGCGCAAGTACAAAGACCCTCATGCGTTCAATATCTTTCGCGATTTTTCAACGGAAGCGAAGCATCTCTCGTTTGGTCTCGGCCCTCACTTTTGCTTGGGCGCTTCGCTTGCGCGCCTCGAAGTGCGCCTTTCACTCGAGGAGATGACCGAGCGCGTAAAGAGCATTCGGATCCCCGAGGGCAAGGAGCTGGAATACGTGTCGTCGTCGTTCACGCGAGGCCTCAAGAAGTTCCCGGCGATTTTGGAGGCTCGCTAGGAAAGCGATGCACCGTGGCCTTTGCTCAGCGAATGACTTCGGAAAAGGGTGAACCGTGAAAATCATATTCGACAGAGACAAGTGCAAGCTACACGCGCAGTGCCGCGGTGCGGCCCCGGAGCTTTTCTCGTTTGCCCCCAATGGGAGCTTGGTGATCCTCGACGAGAATCCACCCGAGGAGCTCCGCGAAGCGCTCCAAGATGCGGTCGACGCCTGCCCGGAGCAGGCGATTTCCATCGGGGAGTGAGATAGGCTCGGCGTCGATGCCGCGCTTACCCCATGGACTGGTTCGCGGAGACGACGGGCTTGTTCGCTGTTGGTGGGGTGCGAGCACGCCCGACTACGCCGCTTACCACGATGAGGAGTGGGGCTGGCCCGTGCACGATGATGTCCGGCTCTTCGAAAAGATCTGCCTCGAAGGCTTTCAGTCGGGGTTGAGCTGGCTGACCATCCTGCGAAAGCGCGAGAATTTCCGGAAGGCCTTTGCGGATTTCGACTACCGTCGGGTCGCGCGTTTCAATCGGCGGAGCGTCGAGCGGCTTCTCGAGGACGCCGGAATCATCCGGCACCGGGGGAAGATCGAATCGACGATCAACAACGCCAAGCTCGCCCTCGAGCTCGAGGAGGAGTACGGGTCTCTTTCAGCGTTCTTTTGGGAATATCGGCCGCCCGCGGACGAGCGCCCGCGGAGGATGACCAAAAGCGCTCTGATGAAGCTTTCGAAAACGCCCACGTCGGCGGCCCTCAGCAAGGAGCTCAAGCGCCGTGGCTGGACTTTCGTCGGCCCGACGACGCTCTATGCCTTCATGCAGGCGATGGGGCTGGTGAACGACCACTTGGAGGGTTGCTTCACTCGCGAACCCATCGCAAAAAGCCAGGGTGATTGAGCTCACCGATACGTTCTACGGAAACGAAGTAAGAAGCTGGCTGATCGCCCTCGCAGTCGCGGCTGGCGTTTTGATGGCGCTGTGGCTCGTCGAACAAGTTTTCGTCGTTCGCATGCAGCGCATCGCGAAGAACACCCAGACGATGATCGACGACATCGTCATCGGCTCGCTCCGAAAGACGAAGCTGCTCTTTTTGTTGGTCGTCGCTGTCTTCGCCGGCTCGCTTTCGTTGGATCTCGAGCCCGACGTCCGCTCGATCCTTTGGAGCGGGTTGATGATTGCGGCCTTCATCCAGGTCGGCGTTTGGGTCAGCACCGGGCTCCAAATCTGGCTCGAACACTACCGAAAGATCGAGGAAGACGGCGCCAACCGAACGACGATGAATGCGTTGAGCTTCGTCGGGCGGCTCATCCTCTGGGTGGTCGTCTTCTTGCTGGTCATCGACAATCTCGGGGTCGACGTCACGGCACTCGTCGCCGGCATGGGCATCGGAGGCATTGCCATCGCGCTCGCGGTGCAGAACATCCTCGGCGACCTATTCGCCTCGCTCTCGATCGTCCTCGACAAGCCCTTCGTCAACGGGGATTTCATCGCGGTCGGCGACATGGCGGGCTCGGTCGAGCACGTCGGCA
>CAMYMX010000035.1 GCA_947259605.1 uncultured Polyangiaceae bacterium
CTGGACTGGCATCTGGGGACTTGTGATGTAAAATTACGATCTCATGGCAAGAACACATCTAACTCTCCTCTGTCTGGTAGTGGTGGTCGGATGTGTGTTGGAAGCTCGATCCGTCGGAACGAGCCGCGAGGGCGACGGTGGAGCCGGAGGCGCAGGTGGTTTCGCAGGCTCCGGCGGTAGTGGTTTGATGGGAGGTGCCGGTGGCGGCGGCGGCGGAGCAACGGGCGGCGCAGCGGGAACGGGCGGCGCAGCGGGAACGGGCGGCGCGCCCGAGTGTACGCCCGAGACCGAAGCGTCCGACTGCGATCGCACTAGCTGTGACCCGGCGACACTGAAGTGCAGCTCGTTCGCGATTGGAACTCGAAACGAGTGCGAAACCTGCGTGAGCGACAGCGACTGCAGACGCTTTCAACACAGATGTGTCGAGATGGAGTTCGGCGACAATCGCTATCCCGACGCGAAGACCGGCTTCTGCTTACCGCCCGCCGTGTCAGATTTTCCGGGCACGCCGTATCGCTGCGATGACGCGGCTCCGTATACGACCGTAATTGAAGACCGACCCAGTCTATCCGGCGGCGAGCTCGGAACCTACTGTGGCATTCGAGAAGATTTGACGACATGCGACGCGGTACGCGCTCAGCAGGCGGAAGTCGCCTGCCCAGACGGGCGCGACGACGAATGCCCGACTGGGGGCCTTTGTCGCTATCGACAGGATTGGAGGGGAATTTGGAGCTATCTGTGCACGTTCGCCTGCGCGGCAAGCGCCGAGTGCATCGACTTCAAGGGCATCCCCCTCAACTGTGGTGGGTACTGCGGAGGCTAGCGAATCGTCCATAGACGCTCTTTCGCTAACCCCACCGCAAGCACACCGCCGGGCAACCTCACCTGAATGTTTCGATTGCTCTCTTAGCCATCGGGCTCAAGATGAGCGCCGAATTGCGCGGTACTAATCGTTATGTCGCGTGACTCACAGCGCGGACAGGGCCTTTGTCTTTACTACGCTCACGCGGCTGCTGCTTCGAAAAAGTCGCGCAATGGGTCTGCAATCGAGCGGCGAAGTGTCCCGAGTAGCGGTTTTGTGAGCAAGGTCACATTTCGTCCCGTCCCTCATCGGTTGCGGCTGGATGCGCCTAGGCCCGAGCGCTTGGTGTCAGCAAGGGGAGGACTTGACGTCGCGGTCCACGGGTAAGAAGTGACTGCCAACTGTTTTTATCTGAACCGTCGCGGTTCTTCCCCCGAAAGAAGGTCATTCATGAACGCAAACACAACCTCCCGCGCGGCGCGCCGCAGCCGCCTCCGCTTACTCTTCACCCCCTTCCTCGGCATGCTGATGCTCGCCGCCGCCTGCGGCGCAGACGGTGGCGAGGGTGTCGATGGGATCGGCGCCAATGTCCAGGACAGAGGCCGCGGTGGGCCCGGCGATGCCAGCCCCGTCCCCGGCAAACCCGGCGATGCCAACATCGTAGAGATTGCGCTCGCTGTGAATGACGAGCTCGGAGAGTTCGACTACCTCCTCGGCGCCGTCGGCTGCCTCACCAATGACGAGGGTGACAACCCCGTGGTCGATCTTCTCACAGGCGACGACAAAAAGACGCTCTTCGCCCCGACCGATGACGCATTCGAGCAGCTCCAACTCACGCTCGGCGTCCCTGAGGACCAGCTCGATCCCGAGGTCACTTGCACGCTCGGCAATGAAACCGTGCTGGACGTGTTGGCTTACCACGTTACCGAGGGCCGACGCTTTTCAAACAGCGTCTTCAACCGCAACAGCTCGAAGCCTGTCGAGATGCTGAACGGCGAATTCATCACGACCAACCCCGACCTCACCATCACGGACATCGCCGGTCAGTCGATCGGCGTCGTGCCGGACTTCGTGAACATCAACGCGAGCAACGGCGTCATCCACGTGGTCGACACCGTCATGCTGCCGTTCGCGCCGTAAGCGTTCCGAGCGCCTCATGAACCGCTGGCGCCCTTCGTCGCCTGCCCAGTTTCTTCGAGGGCAGGCCGGCGGAGCGGCGCCAGCGCGCTTCCAACCCGACAACGTCCGCCCCACCCGAATCTCCGCCCCGCTCCTCAAAACCCCGGGCCCTCTTCTCCGCCGATTCCCCTCCAGCACGGGAGCCCCCCAAACCAGAGCCTTTTTGGAGTCGACCCCCCGCACTGATATCTTTTGACAGGGGTACTGATGGACAAGCAGGACGTAGACCGGCTCGCCGGCCTGTTGCAAGAGCTTCGTCAGGGGCAGCGCGAGCAGCTCTCGATTCAGCGCGAACATCTCGAGCTCGCCAAGACGCAATACGACCGTGCGAATGCCATCAACGACCGGGCCGAGCGGATTCAAGCGAAGAGTGACTCGCTCATCGACCGGTCCAGCCGGATCTTCAAGCTCGTCATCCCGATCCTATTCTTGCTAGTCGCTGCCGCCGGCTGGATGCTCTTTCGCATCCTGTGACCGCCGCGCGTGGGCCCACATTGGTTGTTCAGGTGCCAAAGTAGTCATCCAAGCGCTCCAGAAGTTGCCCCGCCCGAGTCGGCACCCCATCAGCGCACCAGCACCGCTACTTCATCTTCCGCTCAATCTGCGACAGCTCCTGCCGAATCCCCCGCAGCTCGTACACCACGTTGCGCAGGTGGTCAGCCACCGACGGCTGCGTCATCGCCGGCGCCGGCCGAAAAACCTCGAACGCCGCAATCAGCGCCAGCACCAAAACGATGGTTCGCGTATTCAAATTCGGTTCAGTCATGGGCTTCCTCGTTTCTCTCGTTGAACGGCCGAAGCCGGTAGTCCCGCGGATCAAAATGCGCTGACTCCGGCGTATACAAATGCTCCAGCGTAATCTCGAGGCCGTCCCCCGCGGGTTCGAGCCCCCGGTCGTGAAAGTCCCACAAAAGATTCCTGAGCGCAGTGTCGATGTCTCTGCCGTACAACACCCAAGCTCTCCTCGGACCCGCAACCTCAGGTGTTCCCCCTCGCACCACCAGAACAACAATTTGGTCGGCGCCGAGGTCGCATAGAGCAGTGCCCCCCTGTAGCCGTCCTCACCCTCGTAAGCCCGCGCGTCCGGCCCCTGCTCAGGCTTCGGAAAGCGCGTCTCGACCATGTCCTCCGCCATCTGTCCATAGCGCTCGCACGTCGTCGGAACCTCAGGCTCCGCAACCTCAGGCTCCTCGACCGCTTCGGTTTGAGGCTCCTCCTCGTCTGCTGTCCACCCAAGACCGCCGAACGCCCCCACCACAATCACGAAGACCAGCGCCGCCGCCCAAGCCCTCATCGACAGCTACTGGTCCATCGGCCGCCGCATCCACAAAGAAAAGCTCACCACCCGCGCCGGCTACCACAACGCCATCCTCACCGACCTCAGCGCCGACCTCGGCATCCACCTCCGCAACCTCCAACGCACCGTCACCTTCTACCGAACCTACCGTCGCCCCCCGCGCGTCGAAGGCCTGAGCTGGGCCCACTACCGCATCCTCATGCAGCTCCAAGACGCAAACGAACGCGCCTTCTACGAACAGCTCGCCCGCGCGGACGCCCTCTCGGCCACCCGCCTCCGCACCGCCATAGAAGGCGCCCGCTACGACTCCGCCCAACGCCAACAAAAGGGTAAGCCCCTCACCCTCCCGCGCCCCACCGACCCCAGCTACCTCTACAAAGCCGAAGTCCGCGACGTCATCGACGCCGACACCCTCCTCCTCGACATCGACCTAGGCTTCGAAGTCATCCGCCGCCAATCCATCCGCCTCGCCCGCATCGACGCGCCTCCACGCGACACCAAAGAAGGCGCCGCCGGCCGCCGCTTCGTCCGCAAGCAACTGGCAGTCGCCCGCACCGTCGTCGTCAACACCCGCAAATACGACATCCACCGCCGCTACGTCGGCCACGTCTTCTACGCCTTCAACAACCAAGGCATCGAAAGCACGTTCCTAAAGGGCCGGTACCTCAACCAAGAGCTCATCGACAAAGGCCACGCCAAGCCAATCTGAGCCGCTCCGCATCAATCGTTCCCCATCATCCTCTGGTGCCCGAGCACAACCTCCACCTCCGGGTACCGCTCGCTGAACGCACGGATCCGGTCGAGCGACACCTGCGCCTGCGCGGTTGTCTCGCTCGTTGCTCCACTCGGCGCCACCCCGTTTTCGAACCCCCAGCGCATGTGGCAAGCATCGCCCGTCAGCAGCACCGGCCCCTCAGGTCCGTTGACGAGGTAGCTCACGTGCCCGGTCGTGTGCCCCGGCGTCGAAATCGCCCAAAACGAACCGTCCCCGTAAAGGTCAATCGCGCGCCCCAATGGCTCGAGCATTGCCGCGTTGCTGAAGTCGAGCTCGCGGAGCACCCGCGCATCATCGACCAGCCCGTGGTTCAGCCGGTGCCCGAGGTCATCGAGCTCCGCAGCGCCCGTGTAAAGCGAAAGCGACTCGTCGAACGTCGGCAGCGCCGTCGCGTGGTCCGAGTGAAGGTGCGTGAAGTAAATTGCGCCCACCTCGGCGTTCGCGTCTCGAAGCTGCGCGTGCACATCCTGGCCGGGCCGCTGCGAAAAGCTCAACCCCAGCCAACCCATCACGAGCCGACCGACCCCGCGCATGTGCCCCAACGGCTCGGTCGCATAGCGCGCGTCGAGCCCCGTGTCGATTAACACGTCCCCGCGCTTTTCGTGGCGCACCAGATGCGCAAACACACGGAGCGGCGAACCGTCGTCCACGAACTCCTCCATCGCCGGGTGGTCACCGTTGAGCAGCAGCTCCTTCGGAAAGTGCACAATCCCCGTGTCGAGCGTTTGCACACGAATCGGTCCCGGCTGCGCAAACACTTCGTCCCAGGTCGACGCTTGCGCCCGCTCGAAGGTGCTCGGTTGCCGAGATGCGCCCGGCGGTGGGAACGCCACCGCGCCCGTCGCGAACACTGCGGCTGCCCCGGCGGCCACCACTGCGATGATTCTGGATTTGCCCATGTCCTTACCTCCTCATCGCCATCATGGGCCCCGAGCAATCATTCGATAAATGAATAGTTAGTATTTACATTATGCGTTCATGATATCCTCGGCCCGATGCCCCGCCTCGAATCGATCGATCTCGACCGAGTTCTCGCCCTGCACTGGCTGCTCGAAGAAGCCCACGTCAGCCGCGCCGCGCGTCGCATGAACACCAGCCAACCTGCGATGAGCCGCACGCTCGGCGCCCTGCGCGACCTTCTGGGCGATCCGCTCTTGGTCCGAAGCGGCCGCGCAATGGTGCGAACGCCGTTCGCCGAATCCCTGCGACCCCGCCTCTCGGTCGCCATCACCGACTTGCGCGCCGTCCTCCGCGACCCCGAACCGTTTTCGCCCAAGACCGCAACCGGCACCATCGTCATGGCGACCACCGACTACGCCGCAACCCTCGCCATCACCGCATGGAACGCCTGCGTACGTCCCGAGGCTCCCCTCCTGGATCTCGAGCTCGTCCCCTTCGGCCCCAGCACCGAACAAGATGCCGTTCGCGGCGAGCTCGACCTAGCCATCGCCGGCGCCGATGTCCCCGGCATGGATGATCGCTACGTCGCCACGCCCTTCCTCGAGGAAACATTCGTCAGCGTAGTCCGACGCGGCCACCCGCTGTCACGACGCAAGCTTACACTCACCCGCTTTGCAGCGCTCGATCACGTGCTGGTCATCACAGGCAGCGGCCAAGTCTCCTCGGTCGACCGCAAGCTAGAGGCGCACGGCTTGTCACGCCGCATCGCCCTCCGCGTCCCAAGCTTCTGGTCCGCTCTCCACGCCGTTCGCCACAGCGACGCCGTCACCACCTTACCCAAACGCTTCGTCGACATCGCCAGCACAGACGTTCAAGTCCTCCGACTCGCCGACGAAATCCCCGGATTCTCCCTCGACCTCGTCTGGCACCCGCGAAACACCACCAACCCGAGACACCGCTTCGTGAGGGAGGCGCTGCGCGGCTGGGCGGGCTAGCCCTCGCGCCCAAGCGGCACCACCAGCTCAAACCCCTTCCGCCACCTCTTAGCCCATGGGGCTCATGCTGAGAGCCGAATTTCGCAGAACTAATCGTTATGTCGCGTGACTCACAGCGCGGACAGGGCCTTTGTCTTTACTACGCTCACGAGCTTCATTCAGTTTCTCTGCGGGTCTTTCTGGCGCACCTGGGTCCCGACCTTGGGCGTCTCCGACAAATGGGAGTCGATCTATCGCCGCGATCGATACCGCTGCACCAGCCCGGTCTGCCACCAGCGCAACGTGACCCTCCACCACGTCGAGTACCGCGCGAGCGGTGGCACCGACGCCCCCGACAACCTCACGTCACCCTGCGCGTTCTGCCACCTCGAAGGCGAGCACGGCGGCCGCCTCCAAATCCTCCCACCCGGCTCCAACCCAACCTGGGTCCTCGGTCGCCGCCCCATCATGCGAGTCCACCGCCGCGAGCGAACGCTCCTCGCGTAGGCCCCGCAGCGCGCAGGCCGCGAAGCTGGAAAGGCGCTCGCGTCGCTGCGCGACCCGAGTACCACGACCGTTTTGACTGCCTTCGCCGTACGCACGGCCGTATCCGGTGCAACGGACGATTGCGTTTCGCGTCGCGGGTTCCATACAGAAAGAATGCGCGGAAGAACCCTCATCCTCATCGCATTCGCCGCCGGCCTACCGGCCTGGCTTTCGTTAGCCCAGCCAGGTGCTTCGGCCGAGCAAAATCGCGACGACACCGCCTCCGCCCCCATCTACGGGGAGTACGAGTATGTCGGAGGTCAGCAGCAGGTCGAGCAGATGAATCGCGAGATCGAGCAGGGTGTCGAGGCGCTCAGCGTATTCATCCGCGGCATCGCAGAGAGGCGCCTGCGTGAGGCCAATCGCCCGACCGATCGTCTTACGATCGTGTACGCAAACGGAGAAATCACCGTTGCGCGCTACGGAAGGCCGGATATGACGGCGCCTGCCAGCGGCACCTTCATCGACTGGAAACACCCCGAGAACGGAAACGAGCTCAGAGTGAGTCATCAGGTCCGAGATGGAGCTCTTTTGCAGCGCATCGAAGGGGAACGCGGCAGCTCGGTCAATCGCTTCGTCCTCAGCGAAGACGGGCAGCGCCTCTCGGTCAAGACGCAGGTACGGGTCGACCGACTCGAAGAACCCATTCGGTTCGACCTCTCCTATCGTCGCGCCTCGAACTGATCAGGGGGGCGGGCCCACGGAAGCCCCACATCGAGCACGCACGGAGAAGATGATGAAAGCAAGCGACCTTCTGGTTGAGGCACTCGAAGCCGAGGGTGTTCGATATGTGTTCGGCGTTCCCGGTGAGGAGAACCTCGATCTTCTAGAGAGCCTTCGCTGCTCGTCGATTGAGTTCGTGGTGTCGCGCCACGAGCAAGCAGCCGGCTTCATGGCTGCCACCTGGGGACGGCTCACCGGCACGCCTGGCGTCGTTCTGACCACGCTCGGGCCCGGTGCAACCAACCTGACGACGGCGATCAGCTACGCGTTTCTCGGGGGAATGCCGCTCGTGTGCATCACCGGTCAGAAGCCGATCAAGAAAAGCAAGCAGGGCCGCTTTCAAATTCTCGACATCGTCCGCATGATGGAGCCGATTACCAAGCTCTCGAAGCAGGTAGTCGACGCCAACAACCTCCCGCATCTCGTGCGAGAGAGTTTTCGAGTCGCTCAAAACGAAAAACCGGGGCCTGTGCACCTCGAGCTACCCGAGGACATTGCGCGCGAAGAGGTCGACCGAGTTCCATTCACTGTGACCGAAGTTCAACCGGCGGTCGCGAGCCGACCGGCCCTAGAAGAAGCGGCCGACATGCTGATGCGCGCAGAGCGGCCCCTGGTATGCATCGCCTCAGGTGCGAATCGAAGCAAGAGCTTCGGTGTCCTTCAGGATTTCATCGATGGCACAGGTCTCTATTTCGTGACCACACAAATGGGGAAGGGCGCAATCGATGAGCGCCACCCGCGGTTCCTCGGCACAACCGCGCTCTCATCCGGTGACTATACCCATGACGCCCTCGATGCGGCCGACGTGGTTCTCATGATCGGCCACGACCTCAGCGAGAAGCCACCCTTCTTCATGGAGCGCGGAGGCAAGAGGGTCATCCACATGAACGAGGACGCTGCCGGGATGGATGATGTGTACTTCCCCCAGCTCGAGGTTCTCGGATGCACCGCGACGAACATCAAGGCCTTGAGCGAGCTGGTTCATGCCGCAGACAGCTGGGATTCGAAAACCTTCGAGCGGGTGAGAGCCGATTGGCGCACGAACGTGCTCGAGGACGTCGCGCCCGAGACGTTCCCGCTCGTCCCACAGCGCGTCGTTCGCGAGCTCCGCAACGCGCTGCCGAGCGACGCGATCGTGTCGCTCGACAACGGCATGTACAAGATCTGGTTTGCGCGGAGCTACCCGGCGCACATCCCCAATACGCTTCTGCTCGACAACGCCCTGGCCTCCATGGGTGCGGGGCTCCCCGTGGCCATCGGGGCGAAGCTCGTGTACCCGGAACGGCAGGCCGTGGCGGTATGCGGCGACGGTGGCTTCATGATGAGCTCGCAGGAGCTCGAAACCGCCGTGCGACTGAAGCTCGACCTGACGGTGGTGGTTCTGCGCGACGACGCGTACGGGATGATACGTTGGAAGCAGTCGGCAGACGGGTTCGACGACTTCGGCCTGCGCTTTGGAAACCCGGATTTCGTGCGCTACGCCGAAAGTTACGGCGCGACGGGTCATCGGGTCGAGAACGTCGGGGGCCTTTACGAGACCATGCTGGAGTGCTGCCGCGCGGGAGGCGTGCATCTCATCGACGTTCCCATCGACTACTCGGAAAATCAGCGGGTGCTCATCGATGAGCTCGAGCACAGAAACGGGGCGGCGCCCACGGTCGACGACGAGGAGGATGGCTCATGAGCAAGCTCGAAGTCACCGCGCCATACGATGGTGCGATTTTGAAAGCGTACGACTTCCACACCCATGAGGACGCGCTCGAAGTCCTGAACAAGGCATTCGCTGCGTACCAAGATCGCGATGGATGGCCTTCTGGCAAACGGCGTATGGAGATTCTCGATGCGCTCGCCTCGAACATCGAATCGAGGGTAGAGGAGCTCGCGCTACAGGCTGCTCGTGAAGGGGGAAAGCCGCTCCAGGACTCCCGCGTCGAGATTCGTCGTGCGGTGAACGGCGTGAACGTGGCCCGAGACGCGGTAGCCAAGCTCACCGGCCACGAAGTACCCATGGGCATCAACGAAAAGAGCCTCGGACGCTGGGCGATGACCTACCGTGAGCCGCGTGGCGTGGTTTTGGCGATCAGTGCCTTCAATCACCCCTTCAATCTGCTGATCCACCAGGTCGTCACCGCGATAGCCGCCGGGTGCCCGGTGGTCGTGAAACCGGCGGCAACGACCCCGATGTCGTGCGAAACGCTGGTTTCGATGGTTCGAGAAGCAGGGCTCGAGGAGCCGTGGTGTCAGATGGTTCTCACGGAAAACGAGGTCACTGCAAAGCTCGTTGCTGACGAGCGCGTGGCCTTCATGACCTTTATCGGCTCGTCCAAGGTCGGGTGGATGCTGCGGTCGAAGCTCGCTCACGGTGCGCGCTGCGCACTGGAGCACGGCGGGGTCGCGCCCGCCATCGTCGACGAAACGGCAAACCTCGATGATGCGATTCCGCTCTTGGTCAAAGGCGGCTTCTACCACGCCGGGCAAGTTTGTGTTTCCGTCCAGCGCATCTACGTTCACGCGTCGGTCAAGGAAGCATTTGCGAAACGATTCGTGGAGTCGGCTTCGGCGCTCCAAGTCGGCGACCCGACGCTCGAGGAGACCGAAGTGGGGCCGCTCATTCGTCCTGGCGAAGTCGAGCGGGTCCACGACTGGGTCACCGAAGCGAAGCAGGGGGGCGCCAAGGTGCTTTGCGGCGGTGAGTCGTTGAGCCAGACGACCTACGCGCCGACCGTGCTGCTCGACCCGCCCAACGATGCGCGCGTCTCTCGAGACGAGGTGTTTGGGCCCATCGTTTGCATCTACGGCTACGACGATATCGACGACGCCGTTCGCCGAGCCAACCTACAGCACGCCTATTTTCAGGCCGCGCTCTTTACGAATCGCCTCGACCGGGCGCTCGACGTCGGCCGCCGCCTTCACGGCATGGCGGTCATGGTGAACGACCACACCGCCTTCCGCGTCGATTGGATGCCCTTCGGAGGCCATCGGGATTCAGGCTTGAACCTCGGCGGCATCGAGCACTCGATGCGAGACATGACCGTCGAGCGAATGATCGTTTTTCGGCAAGCGTAGCGCGCGCGATCGGTAAAAATTGGCCAAAAACCCTTGCGTTTTTGAAGAATTGCGTTAGAGTTATCTCACAGCGCGGGGCGTACGGCAGTCGATTGATTCTCCTGTAAACGCTTCGCCACCCAAACAGAACGCAGTTGGAGCCAGGCACCTCAGCTGGCCGCGTGGCGCGCGCAATGGCGCGCTGCCCCGAGCATTCCGCTCGGGCCCCGCGATCCCCATTTCTGCTTTCGCAATCCAAAACCTTCGATCCGAAAGGAGCATCTTTCAATGCAAGAAAACATCAACGCCACCTCAAAACAAAACGAAGTTAAGTCCAACCCACCCACGGTCGGCCAGAACGCCGCAGAGGAGCTGTCCCGCCTTCGGGACGACCTGTGGCGGATGGCTTCCGCCGTGCAGATGAAGGCCAAGGGAGCCAGCGCCGAAGTCCAGAGCACGCGACAAGCGCTACAGCGCGAAGTCGAGCGCTTCAGCGAGCAGGTGAAAGACGCCGCGGACGATACGCGCGAAGACCTGAAGCAGACGGGCGAGGACCTTCGCATGCGCTTTCAAAAGCTTGCCAATCAAATCGTGTTGCCCGCTCGCTAACGGCAATCACCTGTTCGATTCACAAACAACCCACCAACTTAACAGAGGATTCTCTTTCATGACTACCCGATTTACCAACCATGTTTCACTACCGGAGAAAACCAAAACACAGCTCGTCGAAGACTTGAACGTCGTACTTGCGACCACCGTCGACTTGCATTCTCAGGTCAAGCAGGCCCACTGGAACATCAAGGGCCCTCAATTTTTCGCACGCCACGAGCTCTTCGACAATCTCGCCAGCAAGCTCCGCGACTACGCAGATGCGGTCGCCGAGCGTGCCGCTACGATGGGAGGCTACGCCGAGGGTACGGTTCGCCTCGGCGCCGAGGGCTCAAAGCTCCCCGAATACGATCTTCGTGCGGTCGACGGAAAGCAGCACGTCAAGACCCTGGTTGACCGCTACAGCACGTATACCTCTTTCATTCGCGACACCATCCGCGAGGCCGCCGAGAAAAATGACCCGGTGACCGAGGATCTCTACACGGAAATCCTACGGGGCACCGAGCTCGACATGTGGTTTCTAGAGAGCCACTTGAACGTATAACGAGGAGCCCGCATGTCACTCGAAGAGCTTTACTCGGACGTGACGGGCAAGCTCTCCGCATGGGCAAGCGCCCTCGCGGAGATGTTGCCCAACATCCTAGCCGCGCTACTCGTCGTAGCGATCTTTTGGGGCCTGTCGCGAATCGCCTGCGCTGCGAGCGACCGCGCTCTCCGCCGCATGAACACACATCAGGCCGCGCGCGACCTCATCTCCCGCATGATTCGCGTGGTGGTTTTCTTAGCCGGCATCGTCGTTGCACTCGGCGTCATGAACCTCGACAAGGCGCTTGCGTCGATTCTTGCCGGTGCCGGTATCATCGGTCTTGCGCTTGGTTTCGCATTCCAAGAGCTCGCCGGAAACCTGATTTCCGGCGTCGGGCTCGCGATTCACCAAACATGGCCTTTCAAGATCGGCGACATCATCGAGACCAACGACGTCTTCGGAGTCGTTGAGAAGATTCATCTCCGCACATCGATCATTCGCACGCTCGATGGGAAAATCGTCGTCATACCGAACAAGACCGTGTACCAAAACAAAGTCATCAACTATTCGGCGACCGGCGCGCGCCGCGTCGATCTCGAATGTGGCGTTTCCTACGGCGATGACCTCCCGAAGGTCGAGCGTGTCGTGAAGACCACACTGGAAGGGCTGGAGGGCCGAGATGCATCTCGCGAGGTAGAGGTGTACTTCACCGGCTTTGGAGCAAGCTCCATCGATTTCGTGGCCCGCTTTTGGGTCGACTACGAGCGTCAGCCGGATTTCTTCGGAGCGCGCAGCGCCGCGGTCTGTGCAGTGAAGAAGGCTTTCGACGAAAATGACATCGTCATCCCGTTCCCGATCCGCACCTTGGATTTCGGGATTCGAGGCGGAAAGCCTCTCGGCGAAGCGCTGCCGACTCAGGTGAGCGCCGCACGACAATCGGGCAGTCAGGCCAACGGGGCCTCCGCGGAGCTTTCGTCATGACGGTCGCCAAGAGGGTAGAGCAGCGGCAACCTCGTCGGAGGATGCCCAGGCGAGCGACCAAGAGTAAGGTCCGACGCAAGCCCCCTGCGCCCAAGCTCGACGGTCGACCGGACGTCATCGTCCTAGGCCGAAGCCCTTGCGCGAAGCGCATCGCGCGCTCGGTTCGCGACGTCGGCATCGCAAGCCGTCGCGTAGGGTCGCCCGAGGATGTCGCAGGCGCTGTTCAGCAGCAGACGCGCGCCGTGTTGGTGGTCCCACCCATTCCGCAGTTTTCTGTCTCGAGCTTCGCACGACGCCGGAGCGAGGCGCTGCAGCTGGTTCCCTTGTTCGTCGTCGTCGAGGGCCCGCTCGCGGATCGGACCGTCCGGAAGCTCTATCGAGATGGCGTCGAGGCGGTTTTCGAGTGGCCAAGCGAAGCCCAAGCCCTTCGTCGTACGATGTTTCGACTCTGTGCGCGCCCGGCAGGACAATGGGGCCGCCGCAAGTCTCCCGCCGAAATCGCGCTCGAGGAAACCGCCCGAACGCGACTCGCCGCCGATGCGGTGCCATTCGGCGCCGAGCTTCGTCTCGAGGCATTCCGTCGCTTCATCCTGTTGAAAGGCACGCTTGATGCACTGTGGAAGCTCGAGCTGGCGCGCCAAGTCGTTTCGGACATCCCCGGAGTCGATGACGTGGTCGCCGAAGGCGTCGAGATCCGAGGTCAAGGACGGACCGATAGGGCCGTGGCCCGGGCCACTCGTGAAGTCCTCCGACATGCGTCCGGAGTGGAGAGCGCAACGCTCGCCGTTGCTGTGCGCGACGGAGAAGTCACCCTGACGGGCTCGGTCAGAGACAAGCTCGAGGCCACGCGAGCGCTCGACCTCGTTCACCATGTGAGCGGGGTGCGTCGAGTTCGTGACTACCTCGTGATTTCCGAAAAGGGCAAGCAACAAGACGCCGCGCTTGCCCGCCGAGTGGGGTCGATGCTGAAGGGTCGATATCCCGACTGGCCGGTCAACCTGTCCGTCTTCGGCGATGTCGCCGTGTTGTCGGGCCGCGTCCCAAGAGCAGCGGCGCGTGAACAGCTCACGCGTCTCGTGGGCGCTCAGCCGGGGGTCAACCGCGTGGTCGACAAGCTTGCGGTGACGCACGCTGGACGCAGGCGGTAGAAGGCCCGAAAGATTGG
>CAMYMX010000036.1 GCA_947259605.1 uncultured Polyangiaceae bacterium
ACTCGCCCCTTGCCCGCCACCCGCGCGAGCACCGCCGCGGACGCGACCCCGCCGTAGTACGCAAGCCAGAACCCCATCGGCAGGACGAAGCGGTGCTCGCATCGCGCAACGACCAGGGTGAAGAAGACGAGGCTGCTGATGCCGGCGGTCAATGGAAGCAAGCGGAATGTGCGCGAGCGGATTCCCTCGCCGCCGGGACGCGCGACGACTATCCCGACGCCGACCCAGCAGAGGGCGACGACCAACCAGGGCCAGTAGTAGGCTTCCTGACCCGCGACGATATCGACGACGTTCCTGAAGACCCCTTCTGGCGTTCGCGCGTAGCTCATCCAGTCTTGGCTTGCTCCTCCTGTGAGCTCGCGAAGGCGCGCCACGAATCCGGTGGGATTGAAGAGACCTCCGCCCAGCGCACCGAGTGATAGGGCGCCAGACAAAGTCGCGAACACGGTGTTTTTGTAGTGAGCCGCCCGGGGCCCGAAGGGCTGATCGTTTCGAAGGGGCAAGAGCAACACGTAGATCAAACCCGGGAGGACGAGGCCCGCATAGGCTTGGTCTTTGGTTGCGACCGCGGCGCCCGCCAGCACGCCGAACAGCACGTAATCGCGGCGTTTGCGCGACTCCGCGGCGGAGAGAAGCCGGTCGATCGCCAGCGCGGTCCACATCAGATAGGGACCATCGAGGTTGCTGACCCGTCCGTAGTACGCAAACGACAGGCACGTGGCCGCCCAGACCGCTGCCCATCGACCCGCTTCGGCGCTCACAGTGCGTCGGGCGATGCGCGCGATCACGAGCAGGGCGACGCAGGCCATGAGCATGCCCACGAGCTTTGCGACGAGCGAGACGCCGGTCATCGTCGGTACGGTGAGGATCTGCTCCATGAGCGCGGGCAGGGTCCAGCTCTCGGCCGAAAGCGCAGCGGGCAGAAGAATGGGGATCGACAGAACGCCAATCAAGAGATTGTGGAACATCGGATAGCGATGCCCTTGCCCCGGCGTCAAGTTGATGGCGATTCCCGCAAAGAAGTCGCGTGGCGCGATGCCGTCGTTCTCCCATCCGTACGAGCCCGGTAAGTCCCAGCCGATTGCGACAAGCTGAGAAAGCACGAACAAGACGACGATCCAGGCGACCGTCCGATCTTCCCGGATGAGCCTCACGTCGCTCTGCCGGAGCGGAGCTTGTACGCGTAGAGCCGCCCGAGGTGGCGAAGGAAGTTGAGCTGCTCCTTCAGCGAGAGCTTGCTTTCACCGTGCTGCCGATCGGAGAAGTGAATCGGGACCTCGCTCGGCTGATGGAACCCGCCTTTGACGAAAATCTCGAGCGCGATCTTGTACCCGACCGGCGAAAGCCAGCTTGGGTCGGGCATGTCCGCGCGCCGAATCGCGAAGAAGCCGCTCATCGGATCTTTGAGCGGGCACAGTGGCTTCGCCATCAGCGACGGGATGATCGAGTTGAGCTGTCGAAACACACTCCACTCGTCGTGGATCGAACCACCCTCGACGTAGCGCGAGCCCAGCACGAAATCGCTCTCACCGCTCTGTAGGCGCGTGATCATCGCAGGGATGGCGCTTGCCGGGTGGGACAGGTCGGCATCCATCACGACCACGATGTCGCCCGTCGCCACCGAGATGCCGTGAATGACGGCCGTCGCCAGCCCGCGCTCGCCCTTTCGCACGACGATTCGGACGGGAAAACGGGCGGAGAGCTCGGCGCAGATCTCTTCCGAGCCGTCTCTCGAATCATCGTCGATGAAGAGGAGCTCGTAGTCGTGTTCGGGCCCAGACAGGGCCTCGTCAACGGCTTCCGCAAGCAGAGCGAGGTTGTCCGCCTCTCGATAAGTCGGAACGACGATCGAAATCACGCGAGCGGGTCTAGCACAGATCCTCAAACCCGTGCGTACTCAGCGATCGATGAACTCCCGGTACCAGAGCTCGAGCATCATCAGCGCCCAGAGCTGATCCCCGCGCGGCTCGCCCCGCTGATGCTGCTGAAGCAAGGCCTCGATGGCCGCCGGCTCGAAGATGCCGCGTTCTCGCGCGGTGCGGTCGAGTAAGACGTCGCGCGACAGCGGTGCGAGGTCTTCTCGCATCCAGCGATTGACGGGAATGCCGAAGCCTTGCTTGGGTCGCTTCAGAATTCGCTCGGGCAGCAGGGGTTTGGCGACCTCTCGCAAGATGAGCTTGGTGGTGAGCCCGCGGAGCTTGACGTTGCCCGGGAGCGAGGCCGCAAAGACCATCAGGTCCTGGTCGACCAGAGGGCAGCGTACCTCGAGCGAGTGCGCCATCGATGCGATGTCGACCTTGGTGAGAATATCGTCGGTCAGATACGTTTGGATGTCGAGGTCGAGCAGGCGATTGATCGGGTCCGACGCCGTCGACCGCGCGTAGAGCTTTGCAAATCGACGCGCGACCGGGTCATGAAGGAATCGCGCACGCATGGCCGGGCCGTAGAGGGCAAGACGATCTGCATGCGGAATGTGCGCTGCGAGGCCGAGGAAACGAACGTGCTCGGGCTCCATGAGCCGACGGCCGAAATCGCGGACCTTCTGAGCCGCAGGGATCGGAATGCTGGCGATCGCCTTGGCGAGAATGGAGGGCAGGGGCCCGGGCAGCTCACGCAGCGCGCGCGCGGTTCGCGAATGATTGTAACGTGGGTAGCCTGAAAACGCTTCATCGCCGCCGTCACCGCTCAGTGCGACCGTAACGCCGGCCCGGGTGTGCTGGCAGAGGTACCAGGTGGGGAGCGCCGAGGTGTCGGCGAAGGGCTCACCGTAGTGTCGAACGAGCTCGGGTATGACTGAGGCCATGTCCGGCTCGACGACGATTTCGTGGTGATCGGTGCCGTAGTGTCTTGCAACCAGTTGCGCGTATGGAAGCTCGCTGAAGTCTTTGTTCGTGAAGCCGACCGCAAAGGTCTTGACCGGTTGCGCGGAGTGTCTTGCCATCATCGCGACGATCAGCGAAGAGTCGACGCCGCCCGAAAGAAACGCGCCAAGCGGGACGTCCGAGACCATGCGAATTCGGACGGCATCTTCGATCTGCGCATGCAATCGCTCGGTGAGCTCTGGCAGCGAGCCGCTCGTTGCTTGGTCGAAGCGAAGCTCGAAGTAGCGCTCCGGCTCGCCGATTTGTCCGTTCTCGCAAAGGAGCCGGCATCCGGGCGGCAGCTTGCGCACGCCTTGGAACGCGGTCCAAGGAGAGGGCACATACTGGAGGCAAAGAAACGAATCCATCGCTTCGATGTTAGGGCGTCGTTCGAAGTGATTAGATTCGACGAGCGCGCCGAGCTCCGATGCGAACACCAAACCCGCGGGCCCGGCGTGATAAAACAGCGGCTTCTTGCCGAAGCGATCGCGCGCGAGGACCAGCCGCCGCCTGGGCCCATCCCAAAGCGCGATCGCGAACATCCCGCGCAAGCGATCGAGGAAGGCCACGCCCTCTTCTTCGTATAGATGAACGATCACCTCGGAGTCGGAGCGTGATTTGAAACGGTGACCTTTGGCTTCGAGCTCGCGCCGCAGAGCCTGGAAGTTGTAGATCTCGCCATTGACGACGATGGCGACCGAGCCGTCCTCGTTGGTCATCGGTTGAGCGCCTTCGGGCCGCAGGTCGATAATCGAGAGGCGGCGGTGTCCCAGCGCGCAGGCGCCGTCGCTGAGGTATCCGTGATCATCGGGACCGCGATGCACCATCGCATCGCACATGCGGCGAACCGCTTCGCCGCTCGGCGACCCCTCGGGGTTTGATGCCAGCATGCCGGCGATGCCGCACATGTGCTCAGGCCTCCGTGGGCTGCTTCGGCGTGCACCAAACGCGAAGCCAGATCAGGTTCACGGCCAGCGAGACCCCGAGGCCGATCACGCCCACCTGCCCGAGTGACCGAAGACCGGGGCTGTCTGCCGTCATCAAGGCGCCAAACGCAACCATCGAGGTCATGGTCGATGCAGCGACCGCCTTGTAGGTCGCGTATTGCTGGCGCGGGCTGTCGTAGTCGTTTGCCCAGCGGACGTGCACCGCCCCGTCGACCGCCAAGCCGACCACGACGGGTACGGCGAGCAGGTTGTAGAGATGTAGATCGATCCCGAGCAGAGTCAGCGTCGCGGCAAAGAAGACGGTTGACAGTGCCGTCGACAAGAACACGTCGCGCGTGACGCCGACCGACCGGCTCGCGATGGCCGTTGCCGTGATTAGGCCCAAAAATACCAACGCAAGGATCCAAGGCGAATCGGCGATCAGAGCCGGGGTCACTTCCCCGAGGAGCGCCGCGGCGGATGCGAAGGTCACGTCAGGATGCGCCGCGCGCAGCTGATCGAGCCAACCCGCCAGCCGCTCCATCGCTTCTGCATTCGAGCCCCTCAGTGGTACGTAGATGATGCCGCTCTTTCCGATCGAGCCGTCCTTGAGGACTAGCGTGGCCGCGAGCCATTGTGGGATTTGGTCGGGCTGCGGCGGGCCCTCAATATCGACCCAGGGCTCGAGCTCATCGAGCTCATCGAGGAGCTTGCTGTCTTCTCGCTCGATCGCTTTTTCCCGCGCTCGCACGATTGTTGCGCCGAGCTTGGCCAAGATTTCAGTTTTTTCATCCGAGTCCTCGGGGAAGATCACCTGCGCCGAGACCACGATCGGCTCGGCGCCCATCGCTTCGACGGCTCCTCGCGTCATCAGCTCGTCGCCGATCGCTGCATTCACGGCTTCCGTCGAATCTCCGACGTAGAGCGCGTTGATGTTCCCGCGCGCGCGCATCATCGAGTCGTCCATCCCGTGGCTAGCGCCCGCGGGCTGCAGCTTGCCCAGATTGGGCTCGAATCCAATCTGCATGGCGAGGGGAATCGCGAGAACGCCGAGCAGCAAAACCAGCCAGGCAAAGCCCCGGGCGCTGCGCTGCTTCGCCGCCGGGCGCTGATGGCTCTTGGCGCTTCCCGGCACCAAGCGGACCATGCTCGGGAACACGGCAAGCGTCCAAAGCAAGGTCACGATGATTCCAAGCGAAGCCATCCAACCCATCTGGGAGAAGCCCTGAAAATCGGTCATCGACAGAGCCCCGAAGCCGCAGGCCGTGGTCGCGCCGGCGACCAGGAGTGAGACCCAGAGATCTTGAACACTCTCCTTTGCCGCGGCCGCTGCACTCAAGCCTTCAGAGCGTGCGGACTGGTAGTGCATCAAGAGATGAATGCCGAAGTCGATGGCCATGCCTGCGAGGATGGCGAGTGCAGCAGCGCTGATGATGTTGATCTTGGGCTGAATCAGGGCAATGAGACCGACGGCAACCGCGAGACCGCTCAACATGGGCACCATGAGCTGCACCACCGCAGTGAGATCCCGAAAGAAGATCAGCACCATGAGAAGCGAACCGAGGGCGGCGAGGATCGAGACCAGTCGCAGGTCGTTCAAGATGATACCGTGTTCGAGGGGAGCGACTCGGTAACGCCCGATGACCTCGATCCGCGTCCCCTCCGGCTCCGACTGGACCAGCGGTACCGTGATCGCTTCGGCTCGCTCCTTGATCATTCGGGCGTAGCCAATGTCGCCCGGTGAGCCGCTCAGCATGACCTGTACCGCGCAGACGGTACCTGCGTCGTTACACAGCGCCTGGTCCCCGTCGTCACCCTCATCCTCCGCGCTCGAACCGGCCTGCTTTGCTGACTGGCCGGTGAGCTCTTGGAGCACCGTGCCGGCCGGCGATCGATCGATCGCTGCACGAATCTCGTCGCCGTTGGGCAGCTCGGGTGGGTCCGCGATGGTCACGCACAGGGGCGAGGCCTTGCAGACCTCCCAGTCGAGCGCCTCTTCGGCGAGCTCACTCCATTCGTAGAGCGTCTCGGCGTCGACATAGTAGAGCGCGCGCTCGGCGAGCGCGTCCAGACCGTAACCGGTCATCACCCAGACCGTCTCGGGCCATTCTGCGAACGTCCCGGCAAGTTGGGCCGCGAGCGCCTTGCTTCGGTTAGGGTCGTCGGTTTCGACGAGAATCGTGAGCGGCTCTTCGAGGCCGAGCTTATCGCGCGTGGTCTGAATCGACAGGACCGAAACCGAGTCGGCGGGGAGCAGCGCCTCGAGCCCCGTGTCCAACCGAAGCCCGCTGGCCGCCCATACGGCGGCCGATGCGAGACCGAGCGCAACGGCGAGTGTCAGAACTGATCGCGTCACCGCGCGGGACTATAGGCTTCGCCGCCAAGAACACAACTGCGGCCAAACTTCCGACCGTCGTCCATTCCTAGCTGGAACGTCTCCTCTAAGCCGTCGGGGTTTGCATAGTCGAACTTGTCGATCTTGATGGGCTTCGAAGGTTGCACCCACGTGACGCGTTTCGTCGACGGAAGCTCGCGCTCGTACTTGCGACTGAGAAGAACGAGCGTTTGGCCGGGCTCGTTCTCTGCCAGTCGAACCGGGATGTTCTCGATCAGGCCACCGTCCAGCACCTTTCGACCTTCGAAGTGGCCATCCGGCAAGATGGGAGGAATGCACGATGCCGCCAAGACCATGCTGATGTAGTCCTGCAGCGTGCTGCAATCGTGCGCGCGTCCGATGAGCGGCTTGAAGCCGGCCTTCGCTGGCCATTTGGGGTGAAGGGGATCTTTGCGGAGCGTCTTCTCGAGGCCGTAGATGCAAAGCGCCGCCGTTGCGCCGATCGTTCCGCCAAGCCGTTTCGGATACGCGCTCATCAGGAAATGAACCGAACGCTTCCGGAGAGTGTCCAAATCCTCGGGTCCGATGAGCTCCTTGAGGGCTTCACGGTACATTCGAGCATGAGGAAGCAACGTGCCGCGGGTGAACGGGCTGACGTTCTCCCAGTGGATGTTCCTCCGGTTTCGCGCGGTGAAACCTTTGAAGAGTTGCAGCGCGAAGTGTGAGCGGTCGAGTACTGCCGCCGTGGCCATCGCACAGCCGGCGCTGGTCGAGCCGACGAACTCCACCGAGCGCTGGAGATCGAGCCCTGATTCTTTGGCGCCCTCCCAGAAGCCGAGTTGCCAAAAGCAGCGGCTGCCTCCGCCGGCAAAGATCGCGTTTCGGAACGTCATGGGCTGGCCATTGTTGATCCGCAGAGGGCGGTCTGTCGAGCCGGAGCCGGTTGCCTAGGCCGAGAAATCAGGTAGACGACCCGCGCTCGCCTTGCCGCCCGATTTCGGGCCTCGGAGTCACGCCCATGCCCCCACTCGTCGTCTGCCTCGATCTCGAAGGAGTCCTCATCCCCGAGGTCTGGATTGCCTTCGCGGAGAAAACCGGCATTGGGGACCTCCAACGCACGACCCGGGACGAGCCGGACTACGACAAGCTCATGCGCGGACGCCTCGAGATCCTCGACGAGCATGGCCTCAAGCTCTCCGACATCGACGAGGTCATCGGCACGATGGAGCCCTTGCCCGGCGCCAAGGAGTTCCTCGACGAGCTCCGCGACCGCGCCCAGCTGATCATCCTCAGCGATACATTCTATCAGTTTGCCGCGCCCTTCATGCGGCAACTCGGGCAGCCGACGCTTTTTTGCCATGAGCTGCTGACCGACGAGAACAATCGGGTGACCGACTACAGGCTTCGACTCCCCGACGGCAAGCGCAAGGCCGTTGCGGCGCTCAAGAACATCGGTTTTCGGGTCCACGCTGCGGGCGACAGCTACAACGACACGACCATGCTGAAGGAGGCCGACCGCGGCATCCTGTTCCGCTGCCCCGACAACGTCGCTGAGGAATTTCCGCAGTTCAAACGAACCGATGCCTACAGCGAGCTACTGCCCGCCTTGCTGGACTAGACCTCGGCGCAGACTCAGCTCGCGCCTAGGCGCCGCCGCCGTAAACCGCCGCGTGAACCGCTTCGGCTGCTTGCACCATACCGAGCCCCGGGTCGGTCAGTAGATGCGTTTCGATGCTACGGACGCGGCCTGCCTTGCAAGCGGCGAGCGATTCAAAACCAGGGTGGCGGCACAGCGAACGCTCCGTGCCGGGATTCGTGATGATCCAAGGAGGGTCGAGGCTGAGGAGTTGTTCGTTGGTGAAAGCCGGCCATCCCTCGAACCCGGCCTCTGCCGCAACGTCGACTAAGCCCGCCGCAACGAGGACGTCGTGAAAGCTCGTTCCGGCGGTTCCGCCGTAGAGCCGGTCGCCGTGGATGCCGACGTAGAGCGCCCGTTGCCGTTCATCGCCATCGATATCCGCGGCAACCGCGTCGAGCTTCTGAGCGAGCTGGTCGGCGAGCGCCCGGCCGCGCTCGGTCACACCAAGCACGGAGGCGAGCTGCGCAATATTGGGCAGCAGGGTTTCGAGACCTCGCATCGGGCCGAGGTCGAACACGTTGAGACCGGCTTCTTTGAGGCGCTCGACCTGGCGCCGATCGATGAAATTGTTGATGAAGACGATGTCGGGCCGGAGCTCGATGATCGTTTCGACGTCGCGCGCGTGTTCTACGCCAATCTTGTCTTGGTAAGGGCGGGATGCCTGGGACCGGAGCGTGTGAGCGCTGACCGCAAGCAAGCGCACGGGTTCGATAATCTCGATGAGGACCTGATCTGCGATGGTGCTGGTGCTGACGATGCGAGTGTAGTCGCGCACCGGGATGTGCTCGCCGTTGGCGTCTTCGGTGGTTCCCACGCCCGAATGCTGCTCCTGCAGTGTCCTTTTGGAGATGGCAGCAGTCACCCCCGCGCTCGTCAGGACCGCGACGAGGAGCAGCGCGCCGTTGATGCCGTTGACCCGCTTCATGTCAATCCGGCCCTGCGGTTTCGGAGTCGGGCTCAAACCCAATGCGAGCCTTCTCGATGAGCTTCACGCCATACACCGCGCGAATCGGCTCTGCGCTAATGACTTCCCGCGTATCACCTTGCTCGACCACGCGTCCGTCTTTCAACAACAAAGCTCGGTCCGTGGTGCTCAGGGCGTCGGCGAGGTCGTGGAGCACGACGATGAGCGTGTGCTTGCGTGCAGCGAGCGTTCTGATCAAGCGCAGGACCGCCATGCCTTCGCCGACGTCGAGCGCGGCCGTCGGTTCGTCGAGAAGCAAGATCGGTGCGTCGGAGGCGAGTGCACGGGCTAGCAGGACCCGCTGCTGCTCTCCAACAGAGAGCTGGGTGAAGATCCGATCGCGCAGTGCATCGGCATGCGCGGTCAACAGAGCATGGTCGATCGCTTCTTTGTCGCTTTTCGACATGCCGCCGAAGCTTCCGCCGTGCACGTAGCGGCCCAGCGCAACCACTTCCTCCACCGACAGGGCGGATCGAAGCAGGCTACGCTGTGGCACGTAGGAGATGCGCCGCGCCCGGTCTCGCGGTGAAAGAGCGGCGACGTCTGTCTCAGCGATTTCGACCCTGCCTTCGTATGGCAACAACCCTGCCAGCGCTTTGAGAAGCGTGCTCTTGCCGGCTCCATTGGGGCCGAGGAGAGCGAGCACTTCGCCGGGATGGGCCTCTAGGTCGATGTCGCGCAGCACCGTGCGGCCGCTCAGCATGACGCTCAAGCCGCGTGCTCGAAGGCCTAGATGTCCTTCGCCGCTACGCATACGCGCGCTCCCGGCGAAGTCGAATGAGAAGCAGCAAGAAAAGAGGCGCGCCGATCAGGCCCGTTACGACGCCAAGGGGGATCTCGCTCCGCGACGGGATCAGTCGAGCGACGACGTCGCAGGCCACGAGGAAGATACCGCCCGCCAATGCAGCCGCAGGGATCAATCGCTGATGCTTGGTCCCGGCAAACGGGCGCAGCATGTGCGGCACGACCAGCCCTACGAAGCCGACGTTGCCGCCCACGGATACGGCTCCGGCAACCAAAACGCTGACCCAAATCGCCGACCACCAACGGGCCGCCCCGACGTTGGCGCCCATCGCCTGCGCCTCTTCTTCGCCGCTCAACAGAAGGTCGAGCGAGCGCCCCCAAAACCACGACGCGACCAATGCGATGCCGATGAGTGGGAGAGCGAATGCGAGCTGACGGGGACCGGTCCCGCTCACCGAGCCGAGCGAAAACGAGACGACGGCCCGGCCAAGCTCCCAGGTCTCTTGTGCAACGCTGGTGACGAACGCGCTGAGGCTCAAAAAGAGCGCGCTCAGAACGAAGCCGGTGAGCAGCAGCGCGAGCAGGTCTTGGGTGATGCGCAAGAAGAGCAGGAGAACGGCCAGAGCGCCCAAGGCCCCAATGAAGCAACCGATCGGCACGATCATTTCGGGGACGATGAAGCTGCTGCTTGCGCCGGCGAGCCCGTAGGCCAGGAGCGCGACTTGTCCGCCAAAGCTCGCGCCGGCGGTCGTGCCGAGGACCGACGGGCTTGCAAGCGGGTTGCGAAACAGACCTTGCACGACGACACCGCCGACCGCCAAGGCGGCACCTGCAAGAAACGCAGCCACGAGGCGATAGCCGCGTAGCTTCAGAAACGTGTCGCGAAGCTCCGGGTTGGTGAGATCGCCCGAGCCGACCAGAACGGCGAGGACCGCGGCGATGAGCAGGAGCAGAAACAGCAAGGGATAGAGCCGCACCGCGCGTCCTTACCACGCGCTCCGAAACGGATCGATACGCGCCACGGACGATTGACCCTCAAAGCGGGATCGGTCATCGTCGGCTCACGCAGGGAAGTCGGTGAGAGGCCGGCGCGGACCCGCCACGGTATGTGACTGAATGTGCTGTCGTGATGCCACTGGGTGATGAGCCTGGGAAGGTGACAGGACCTGGGGTCGCGAGCCCGGAAACCTGCGATTGTGTTTTTGTGCTGATCACCTCGGGGATGGTGAGAGTCGCGCGTCGGAATTCCTGTTCCGTTCGATCGGCCACTCCCGAAGCAGGAACGGGATTTGGAGCAGGTCGGGAAGCGGAGGATCGAGCGAGCGGGTGGGAGAACGCTCCCCTCCGGCCTCGGGCTCTGTGCCCTCATCGCGCTCGTTGCGTTCACCGCGCCGGCATCCGCGCAGTTCGGTTCGACGGCGGAAGTCACCAGACCCATTCCCGCGACGAACTCGCTCGACGCGACCGCGGCGGGCAGCGAGGTGCTGGTCCGCGATCGGATCATCGCGCAAACGACCGGTCAGCTTTTGTTGGAGTCGGCCGGTACGCGCGTGGTGACGGAGGGAGCAGCCGGCTCCCCATTTTGCGTGCGGCTCCGCGGCGTGGCCTGTGACCAAGTCGCGGTGATGTTGGGCGATGTGCCGATCAGCGGTCCTGATACGGGCTCGTTTGACTTGAGTTTGGTGCCCTTGGAAGCCATCGAAGGCTTCGAGGTCTTTCGCGGCGGCACGCCCGCGTGGCTCAATGAGGGTGCGATTGGAGGCGTGCTCCGGTTCCGACCTCGCAAGTACGAGGAGACTGAAGTCGGGGCGCGCGTGACCGGAGGCAGCTTCGGGTCTTGGCGCGCGAACGTTTTCGGAGCGGCCTCTTCGGAGAAGGTTTCGTTCTTTGGCACCGCTGGCGGTGCGGGGGCGCGGAACGACTATCCTTACCTCGACGACAACGCAACGCTCTTTGATCCCACGGACGACGTGGAGCGCCGGCGGCAGAACGCCGACTTCCTCGAAGGATTCGGTTTCGCCAACATGCGCACCGAAACAAGCGAATCGAGCCATCTCGACTTGGTGTTCCTCGGCCTCGGCAGAGAGCGCGGCGAGCCCGGGCTGGGCGCGACCCCCGCGCTGCAGGCACGCACAAAAACGACGCGGTTGATCGGCTCCGCCTCCTGGCTTCAAGAAAAGGATGGATCGCATCCCTACCGGCTCCAAGTGCTGGCCAACTACGACTACGGAAGAAACCGGCTCAACGACGCGCTCGGGGAGCTCGGCAGAGGCGGTCCGCGCCGTACCGATGACCAGACCCATACCGCTTTCGGACGCGTTGCGGCATCGGTGATGGCCGTGCCCTGGTTCGAAATCACGACGATTGGTACCGCACGCTATCAGGCGTACGACCCCAAAAACGAGCTTTCCGCCGCTCCCGAACCGGCCTCCGATCGCCTCACCGCGGCAGGAACGCTCGAAACCCGCTTCTTCGGCGACGTCGGGAAAGTGGGTTTGGAGCTGCGCTCGAGCGTTCGACTCGCTTGGACACGCGTCGCGATTCGAGAGACCCCGCTGGTAGGTGAGCCGCCGGGAGAGTCCTCGGACGTCCTTCCGACCTATCGCGTCGCCGCGGCGATCTCGCCCTTGGAGTGGCTGGCCTTTCGCGGATCGGTCAGCAGCGGATTCAAGTTGCCTTCGTTGCTCCAGTTGTTTGGCAACCGTACGAACGTCGAAGGGAACCCTGATCTAGTCCAGGAGCGTTCCGTCGCCTATGACGGCGCCGTGACGCTCCGAGGTCATCGCGAAGTGCTGAGCGGATACGCGTCAGTCGGAGCTTTCCTGACGCATCTCGACGACGCGATTCGATTTCGCAGAACTTCGGCTTCGACGTTCAAGGCGGAGAATATCGGAGGCGCCCGCAATCGAGGCGTCGAAGTCGAGCTTCGCGGTGGCGTCACGCAGCATTTCCTTCTCCAAAGCGAGGTCACCTGGACCCAAGCGATCGACAAAGCGAATGGCAATCAGCTGCCCGTACAGCCGGAATGGGTCGCGTACTTTCAGCCCGAGGCGCACTCGGGGACGCTGTCGAAGTGGGTGTCCGACATCTTCGGATTCTTCCAGGTTGCCTATGTGGGTAAGGCGTACGAGGACCCTGCAAACCTCGTCGAGATTTCCGCGCGCACGGTGCTCGCCGCTGGCCTAGGGGCGCTTCTCTTCGAGGGACGGCTCGGCTTGGGATTTCGGGCAGACGACCTACTCGACATTCGCGGCCAAGATCTCGTGGGCTATCCACTCCCGGGACGCCGATACAGCGGCCGGGTCAGCTATCGACACGCCTGGTAGGTTGACTTTGCTCGACCCCAAACTAACGTCGCGGTCCTTGCGAGGGTTGAAGGCGGCTTCGTGGAAGCCGTTGGAGATAGGCTGACGGAGAGAAATCCAATCGGCTGAACAGGGAAGTCGGTGAGAGGCCGACGCGGACCCGCCACGGTATGTAACTGAATGCGCTGCCACGATGCCACTGGGTGAAAACCTGGGAAGGCGGCAGAGCCTAGGGTTACGAGCCCGGAGACCTACCATCGTGAGCTTACCCAAATCGTCTCGGGGATGGCGGGTAGCAGCATGGTTGAGCATTCAATTTTGAATGCGCCTTGTTCCTGACCTTCCTACTCCGAAGCGGGAGGAAGCCAATGGAACGGGATCTCACATTCACTCTTCACACTGTTCTCTTGCTCGCGGCCGTCGGCTGTGGGGAGAGCACCTCGATGGGCGGCAGCGGCGGCGCACCTGGCACGCCAGCGCTCGATCCGCTCTCCGCCACCCCGCGCTATGCGGTGCTCAGCTCGGACTTCAGCAGCTCGTCCATCGCGATGCTCGACGCCGACTTCGTTGCCATCGACGAGAGCTGGCTCAGCTCCGGGACCAAGTATCCCGGCCTGGTTGCGACCCTGTCAGGCGATGTGGTCTTGCCCAACCGCCAGGCGGGCGACGGAACGGTCGCCGTGATCGATCGATTCTT
>CAMYMX010000037.1 GCA_947259605.1 uncultured Polyangiaceae bacterium
AATCCGTCCCAGAACCATGCTCGATTCTCCCGGTGCTTCGTCGACGACGCAAGTGGACAACCCACCGACCCGCGGCTCTGGACGCCCGTTCAGCTAGTGCATTCGACCGGGCAGCTCCTCCTGCGCGTTCGTCTCCTCATAGGGTTCCTGACCGAAGCGCTTTGGGTTTGATGAGCCTTGGCCGCTGGGCTAGCGTTCACGCCATGAACCGGGCATCGATTGCAACAACTCTCGTTCTCGCGGCCGTATGCTGGCCCGCAGGTCCCGCATCCGCGCAACAAGCCTCTGCGATTGCTGAAGCCGAAGCCAGCCCTTCTGCCTCGATCGTCACCATTGCACCCAGCCAAACCCCGCAGCAACATTGGTTGGAAGTCGACCTCGAGGAGGCCAGCCAGCGCAGCCGGCGCACCCGCAATGCGCTGATCGCCACCAGCGCAACCTTTGCCGTCGGCGCGATCTTGGCGGGCATCGGCGCCTCCCAATGCGAACAGATCACTTCGTCGTCGGTCCAGAACTACAACGACCTTTCGTGCAACACCGCGGGCGACGTGTTGCTACCGCTCGGTGGAACGATCGCCGGTCTCAGCTTCGTCGGCATGCTCACCTCCGGCATCATGCTCGGGGTCTCCAACAAGCGAAAGCGGGAGATACAGCGCGAAATCCGCCGCGGCCAGTACGGCCGTCGCCTTCAGTGGGATATCCCCTCTGGCGCCCTGGTCTTCTAGGGGAAGCGTCGGCTTTCTGCGTTTGCATGTTGAATGCCACGAGCATGCCGTGGCGAACGAATCGCTGAAAGATCCGGCGCAGGTTGAGCAGAAAGTAAGATTGGACTTCCCCCACTTCCACGGACACTCCTCAGCAGGGCCCTCGCCCTCGGCAAAGTGTCTCTTAACTCAGAGCCCTTTGGTCTCCGCGTTCAGCTGACGGGATACACGCAGCGTTAAACGACACTCCGAATCTCAGCGACGGCATCGCGACGGCGAACCCTGCTCCCCTAGCCCAGGTCACGGGAGACGCCTCGTCGGGCTACGTGGCCACGATCCTGGTGACGGTCGCCTAGCTTCAGGCAAGTATCAATCAACGCGAAAGCTTCTCCTAGACCATGACCATCGCGATTCTACGGAACATCATGGCCTGCTCGCTGCCTTTGGCGCGTTGGCGAAAACATCATCTAGATATAGAGGCCGATACCGCTCGAAAGGCGTAATCCCGAGCTCCGTTCGCGCGTCTTCGATCGGAAGGCGTAGCAGGCGCTCCCAATCGTGCGCCGCGGGAATCAACCGGGCCCGCCGACCGCGAACGTAGCCCTTGAAGGCGAGGACGGCGCTGTCGATTCGGCCTACCAGCAAGCCAGTCAGGACGTTGAGCAACACCAACATCGCCCAGCCCTTGTTGCCGGTCTGCCCAAACGTAAATCCTGCAACCGCCACCTCACCAACTAAGTCGACTCCTGCATCGGTGAGCGTGTGAATCACATCGTGAGCGTGGCGCACGCGATCACGAACATACGCGTGGTCGGGGCTGAAATCGATGCCCTCGTAGCAAGGCTCCGTCAGAGCGGCGAGCTTTTTGGGATCGATGTCGCGCTCGTCGAGCTGCCGAGCATACTCGCGGCCCAACGTATCGTCTGGAAGCTTGCGGAGCTGGTCGAGATCCATGAAGAGCTCCGGGTACTGAATCTTTTCCTGGACGAGCTGCTGACCAAGCGGGTCGCGCATGAACCTACGGTATGCGGGCCCCTCGTCATGCCCGCCCAGCGCGAAGAAGACTTCAGCGCCAAGCGCGACATCGTCAGGGGTCTCGCGGACAGCACGAAACAACGATGGCCACCGCCGCGGGGCCAGACGAAACCCCCATGTCGCTCGCTCTGTTTGCAGCACGACCGGATTCTACCACACGCCAGGGACCAACCGGTACCGCACTCGGCTCATGTATTCGGCGTAGCCCGGCAAGGTCTCGTGCAGGTACCGTTCCTCGACGAGAATACGCAGTGCGAGGCTAGCAAAAACCACCACGAGGCCGACGACCGCTGCATAACTCTGGAGCCAGAGCGCAAGACCGAACAGGGCCACCAAGAACCCCGCGTAGAACGGATGGCGCACGCGGCCATATAGCCCCGTGTCGACGAGGGAATGCCCGCGCTCACTCTGGTCCCGCACCACAGGGGTAGCGAACGCGTTCTGATAGAGCGCCGTGAGAATGAACGTGAAACCGGCAAAGCCAGCGACCGCGCCGAAGCGGGACACGGCAAGCGAAGGCGCCGGCAACAAATGCAGTCGGAACACGTCGAACGGGATGAAGACCATCCACCCGCCAACCGCCAGGCCAATCAACGCCGTGGCGACGCGGTCAGCAACGGGTTGCTTCTTGTTGATGGCCGGTTCGAGACGCGCCTCCAAACTCGACGGCGCGGCAACGGCAAGCCAGACGGTTGACCCAGCCAGCATAGCCCCATAAGCACCGAGAAACTGAATCGCGCGTGGCCAATCCCAGGTGCCGGCCGGAATCAGCAAGAGCGAGCCGAACAGCACGAGCTGCAACAGACCACCGAGAAGGCCTCGAACAATCAACATCCACATTTCGATTGTGCGCATTATCCCAGAATCGCAGTAGGAGGAACAACCAATGACCATCCAAGTACTACGGGCAACCCTCGGGTGGGCGGCTTTGCTCAACATGGGGCTGCTACTCTTCTGGTTCGGAATGTTCATGGTCGGGCACGACTGGATCTACAGAGTGCACAGCAAGTGGTTCGAGATGTCGCAGGAGAAGTTCGACACGACCCACTACAAACTGATGGGCTTCTACGAGCTCTCGATCTTCGTGGTACTGCTGGGCCCCTACCTGGCGCTGCGCATCGTCGGCACCCATTGACTCAAGCCGCCTCTCAGAACAACGAGATGTCCCATGCGGGGCGGATGCCAACCTGGGTGGGTTCGCCTAGATGTAGTGCGCGTTTTCGTTTTACGGGGTGACCCCAACGATGCAAAGTTGGAACGAATTCTCCGCCTTCATTGAAGAGTGGGACGCGCTCCGGAGGGCCGCACGATCTTGACCCACCCGAGACGGCGAACGTACGGTGGCCGATCGAGACCTCGCGTCTCTCAAGCGAGGGCATCCGCCAAGAGCTCACGCAGCTTGGGGACGCTTGCCCGGTCCAGAATGTCGAGCGCCTTGGCACCGCTCAGCTTCTCAACGACTTCCACGCCGGCGCTGGTGCTCGTCGCGACGCCGGCCACCAGGTCCGGACGCATCATATGGTACGCGCTCATCACACCGAGAACCGCATACGGGTCCGACGCACAGAGCACGGTCATCGCAACTGTCGATTGAATCAGCTCGAGAGCCGTGTCGCCGTTGTACGGTTCGAGCGGAGAGGCCCCCAGCTCGGCGACAACCACGTCTGGCTTGGCTTCTGCGATCAAACCAAGCAGATCTTGGAGTCTTTCCCGGAATGCGACGGCATCCAAAATCGACGAAGGGAGGCCGACGTCGACGAAATCAAAAACGGTATCTGCTCCCGCGTCTTTCATCGCGAGGATGTCCCTCAAGCGGCCTGCGCCGCTCAGTTTCGTGCCCACGACGCGATGGCCCGCACGTTTGAGTTGTCGAACGATGACTTTTGCAGAGGTCGTCTTGCCCGCGGACATGGACGTCCCAACGATGACGATTGTCGGAACTTCATAGTGTTGTGCCTTTGTCGGCGCTTGCGCAAAATCCCGCATCCGGACTTTCGTGCCATTGCGCATTGCATGGCCGGCGTAGTCGATCCGCATCGGCGATGCGAGCATGCCGGACACGGAGGTGAGTCGGCCGAAGAGGCCCCCCGCACTGAGGAGATGCATACGCCCATCGGCGCTCACGGCCTCCCAGGAGCCGACGGCTTCGAGTGTGGCGTGACGTACTCCGAGCGCGCCTAGCACCATGTCGCGATTGACGGCCTGGACCATTCGACCAGTCGTCAGTTCAACAGCCGAGAGACCGCCCCGCGGAATCGTGGCGGTGCCGACGACGTAGTCTCCGGCTTCCCACTGCTCCCGTGGCAATGGTCGCCGGTCGAAGCCAGCACGTTCGAAATCAGTAATCCGGGTGAGCGAGCTGTGAAAGATCTTGTCGTTCATGAGATGGCCTCTTCGGTGCCTGCCTCGCACTGCACGGCCCAACCTAGCACGGTCGAGGCTACCGATCGCGATGCCTGCCGCCATCGGCCTCGAGACACTTGCGCACTGCACTCCGCGCGATTAGCAATCTCCTCGGGCATCTTGTCCGTTGAAGCCACAGGTCTCAACGGAATACTTCTAGAGCTCAGTTGGGCCGGAATCGAACATGGAGATGAACGCATCACCCGACGAAGTCTCGCCCCTATGGCACACCCTTCCTGTCGATGCGGTGATGTCGCATCTTCACTCCGCTCCTGAGGGCTTGGCCGACATCGAAGTTGAGCGTCGACTCGCTCGATATGGCCCGAACGAGCTGGAGGCCGTCGATCGTGTGTCGCCTTGGGCCGTTCTGTTGGGACAATTCAAAAATGTCCTGATCATCATCCTGCTGATCGCGACCGCGATCTCCGCCTTCGTCGGACACGGGGTCGAGGCCATTGCCATCGCCGTGATCGTGCTGTTCGCCGTGGTGCTGGGCTTCGTACAGGAGTACCGAGCGGAACGCGCGATCGAGGCACTGAGGAGAATGGCCGCGCCCACCGTGACGGCGGTCCGCGACGGTCAGGAGATTCGGATTCCGGCGCGCGAGCTCGTGCCAGGCGACCTCATTGTGTTGCACGCTGGCGACAAGGTAGCGGCCGACGCTCGGCTGATTGAGTCAGTCAATCTGCAAATGGAAGAAGCGGCGCTCACGGGCGAATCCGTGGCCGTGGCGAAGAACACCGAGCCGCTTGACGGCGAGGACCTGGCCCTCGGCGACCGCAGCAACATGGTTTTTGCTGGAACGGTCGCCACCTACGGCCGGGGCCGAGCCCTCGTCGTCGAAACCGGCATGAATACCCAGTTCGGCCGGATTGCGACGATGTTGCAATCCGTCGAATCCGGCCAGACGCCTCTGCAGCAGAATCTCGACAAGGTGGGTCGCGTCCTGGCCCTAGCAGCCCTTGTCGTCGTGGCCGCAATCGTCGCCATGGGCGTGCTCCGTGGCCAACCGCTGCTGGAGATGTTCATCTTCGGGATCGCGCTGGCAGTTGCGGTCGTACCGGAGGCCTTGCCGGCGGTTGTTACCATTTCGTTGGCGATCGGCGTGCAGCGTATGGCGAAGCGAAACGCCCTGGTGCGCCGCCTGCCCGCCGTCGAAACCTTGGGGAGCACGTCGGTCATCTGCTCGGACAAGACTGGGACACTGACCAGGGACGAGATGACCGCTCGTAAGCTGTACACCCCCGGAAGAATGCTCACGATCTCCGGTAGCGGCTACGAGCCCGCGGGCGAGCTCTCAGTCGACGGCTCGGCTGTCGAGCCCTCTGCACGGGAGACGGAGTTGCTACGGGCCGCCGCGCTCGTTTCCGACGCACACCTCGTCCGCGACGAGGCGCACGGCGGCTGGTACATCAAGGGAGACCCCACCGAAGGCGCGTTGATCGTGGCGGCAGCGAAAGCCGGACTGCAAAAGGACGACCTCGACCTCCAATTCCCCCGCATTGGCGAGATCCCATTCACCTCTGAAACGAAACGAATGACGACCTTACACTCCGTTGAGAACGGTCAGGTCGCATACGCCAAGGGCGCGCCGGAGACCATTCTCGATTCGTGCTCTCGGCAATGGACCGAGCAAGGCGAGGTGGCGCTGGGGGATGCGGAGCGAGGTGCAATTTTGGAAACGGTCCGACAGATGGCTCGGGAGGCTCTTCGCGTCCTAGCCGTGGCCACCAAAGCAGACGCCGAGCTCGAAGACGCGGAGCGCGATATGACCTTCCTCGGCCTGGTGGGCATGATCGACCCACCGCGTCCCGAAGCCAAAGCCGCCATCGAGCGATGCGAGCAAGCTGGAATCAGAGTCGTGATGATCACGGGCGACCATCCGCTCACTGCTCAGGCCGTGGCTCGTGAGCTCGGTTTACTCAAGGCGGGGCGCACCGTAACCGGCGCGGAGCTCGAAGACATGAGCGACGAGGAGCTCGAGCGCGACGTCGAAACGATCGAAGTCTATTCCCGCGTCTCCCCGGCTCACAAGCTTCGGGTGGTCACCGCCCTACAAAGGCGCGGTCATATCGCCGCAATGACGGGCGACGGCGTGAACGACGCACCGGCTCTCAAAAAGGCGGACATCGGGATCGCCATGGGCATCACCGGAACCGACGTGAGCAAGGAAGCCGCCGCGATGACGCTGACCGACGATAACTTCGCATCGATTGTCGCGGCGGTGGAAGAAGGGCGAGGGATCTTCGAGAACATCAAGAAGTTCCTGATGTACCTCCTCTCCTCGAACGCCGGTGAGATCGGGCTCATGGCCGGCGCCGCGATCGCGGGTTTGCCGCTGCCTTTGACCGCCGTGCAGATCCTCTACGTCAACCTGGCGTCCGATGGCTTGCCTGCACTGGCACTGGCGGTCGATCCCCCCGAGGACGACCTGATGCAGCGGCTCCCGCGCGACGGTCGCACCGGAGTATTCACCCGCCCCGTCGTGATCTTGATGACCGTTGGAGGCCTGTGGTCCACAGTCGTGAATCTCTTCGTCTTCACTTGGGCCCTCCGGTCGGGTCGTGGCGTTGCTCAGGCCATGGCGATGACCTTCGTGTCCCTGGTGTTGATCCAGTTCGTCAAGGCCTACAATTTCCGGTCGGACCGCCGGTCCATCTTGCATCGGCCACTTGCCAACAAGTGGCTGAACCTCGCCATCTTCTGGGAGCTGGGGCTGTTGCTTTTCATCGTGCTCTTTCCGCCGATGCACGAGATCTTTGGCACCTACGCATTGTCGCAAAACGACTGGCTGATCGTCATCGGCGCAGCCCTGACCATTTCGCCGGTCTTGGAGCTGGCCAAGTGGTGCGAACGGCGCGGTTGGTTCGGAAAGCTGTCCTGACGGTTTATCGGCAACACGCTCGTATCAGCGTGACCTCACATCGGTTAGAATCCTCGCTGGACTCGGCAATCGCAGCCGTGGGCGTGCCCCGCGCTCGGGATGGTCGGGGCGGCATTCGATCCGAACGCGAACAACCCAAAAAGGAGAGCTGAAGCCATGCAGTTGAACCAGGTCATCGTCGCAACCGACTTCTCTGCGCACTCCGACGCAGCGATCCGTCACGGAATACATATTGCGCGTGCTGCCGGGGCTGAGCTTCGCATCATCCACGTCGTGGAAACGCTTGCGGATGAGGGAGCGCTACACTCCGCCGTGGATCGTTGGCGCGCTGACACCCGGGGGCGACTAGCACGGCAAGTCGAGCCGTACACGGCCGAGGATATCGATATCACTCAAGAGATTGTCGATGCGCCATCGGTGGCAGAAGGACTCCAGTCGGTCGCCAACACCTATCATGCGGATTTGCTCGTCGTGGGGAGTAGAGGATTGACCGGCCTCAAACAAACTTTGCTCGGCAGCGCGGCGCGGCGAGCACTGCGCACGGTGGAGACGCACGTCATGGTCGCACGGGGTGAGGCTCCTGCTACCACCGGCTACCAGTGAGTGCTCATCCCGACCGATTTTTCTTTGCCCGCCAAGAAAGCTCTACAGCTCGCTCTGGCGCTCGCAGCGCCAGATGCACGATTCGACCTCTTTCACTTCTGGAGCGTTCCCGAAGCTGCTCGAGCAGATGAGGATTCGGAGTTGGTGATCGACACCGTTTCCGCCTCCGTGAAGGAGCGCGGCCGAAAACTGCTCGAGTCCTTTGAGCAGGACGCACCGACCGCCACATTCTCGGCCATTCAAGCATCCCCCGAGCGTGGCATCGCAGAAAAGCTAGAATCCGGCGACTATGACCTCGTCGTGGTCGGAAGCTATGGCCGCTCCAAACTCAGGCGCTGGCTTCTCGGAAGCGTGGCGGAAACCACGGCGCGCATTGCGCCTTGCGCGGTCGCGGTGGCCAGGCCGGATTCCTGAAGCGTCCGGAGAGAACCAATCCATCCCCGCTGACGAAGGCCGAACCTTGTCCGGCCGCTCGATTGGTGGGACCTGAGGCGCAATGAACGCATGGACCATACTGCAGGACTCGTTGTTCTTGCTCTTAGGCGCGATACTCCTTGGCGCGCTGTTCGAGAGATTCGAGCGGAACGCTGTGCTCGGGCCGCACGCGTTCGATGCCCTTCCGAATCGTGACGCGATCCTATCGATCACCGTGCCCGATCCCGCAGCTGCCCGTGCGATCACCGCTCACGCCCGCGCGGCCGCAAGGGACGCCATTATCGTCACGCGAAGTCGATACCAGAGCTGGAACGAAGATTTACTCGCTTCGGGGGCCACGTCCGTCCTGGGCGAGGAGGCCGGGGTTGGTCTTCAGGTGGCATTCGAGCTCCAAAAGGCACTCGACGCAACGGAGCTCGGACTCACATGACGACAGCAGCAGCCGGACGAAGCGCCAACACGAGCATGGATGCAATCCTCTCGTCGGGAATTGATTTTCTATCTGAATATGCGGGCTGGTTCATCGGCGTCTCCTTTGCAAGCCTGGTCGCGGCCGTGCTGCTGGTGCCCGCTCTTATCAAGCGTATTCCCGCGGACTATTTTTCTCACTCACGGCGACATCGCCTGGCCGCAACGTCACGGTACCCCGCGGTCAACTTTGCATTCGCGGCCGCAAAGAATCTGCTCGGCGCGACCCTCGTGTTGGCGGGGCTGCTGATGCTGTTCGTCCCTGGCCAAGGGCTGATCACGCTGTTGGTGGGCCTGATGATCATGAACTATCCCGGCAAGTTCGTTTTGGAGCGCTGGCTCATACAGCGTCCCCACGTCTTGTCCGCGGTGAACTGGTTGCGGGCCCGACACGGCCAACCTCCGTTGGACCCGCCCGATCGGACGGAATCAACGTAGCGTTCAAGACGAAACAGACCCGCTCACGGTTCTGGTCATGCGTTACACTGCCCCGCCAAAGAGAAACAGCACTCGCGCATTTTGCAGGAGTGAGGACGTGGACGAAGCAGGCTTCCGATTTCATCGAAACTACGAGGAAAGGCTTCACCTCAGGGATGGTAGGTTGATGGTCACATTTTCTATCCAAGCGCCCGCACCCGAGAAACGCCGGCTTCTGAGCTCCTCTTTGCGGCGGGCGCTCTTCTGTGCTCGCGTTTGCGGAGCGAACGCTCTGCGATCTCGCAGGCAGTTGGAACCGGTCCGAACCTCCTCAATAGACAAGGCTTCAGACACTTTTGTTCCCCTCCGGCGTCACATGGGACGGAGAGGCAGTTCGAACTCAAGAAACCGCTAGTGTTTTCGGTTGGATAGATCCGATTTCAGACGACGCGTCTCTTTTGGTGACCCCAACGATGCGAAGTTGGAACCAATTTTCCGCTTTCATTGAAGACTGGGAGGGGCTTCGAAGGCTCGCGGTCTGATCTTGCCAGGGAAAGCCCTGGAAATGCGAAACTCCCGGCGGTTCCGCCCGAAACCCCATCATGATTTCGCTCATGCTAGAATCTCGTTCATGACCGACGCGGCCAAGAAGCTTCTCGAAGCAGCCAGCGCCCTCCCCGAGGACGAGCGGTTGGCGCTTGCCTCGGAGCTCATTGCAAGCGTAGACGGACCACCGGATGCCAACTGGGAGTCCGCCTGGCTCGCTGAGCTTGATCGTCGCGTGGAAGCCGCTTGTGACAAGGGGGAACCTGCGCCCGAGTGGAGCGAAGTCCGTGCGCGGGTGCTCAGCCGCCTCGGGCAATGAAGCGAACGCTGCGCGTATTGTCCGAGGCGGAAGCCGAGCTTCAGTCGGCAGCGACATGGTACCAGGAGAAACGTCCCGGCCTTGGTATCGAGTTCGTTGCGGTCCTGGATAGAGCTTTCGAATCCATCCTCGAGAACCCCGAAGCGTGTCCGGTCTGGCGCGCTGATCGTCCATATCGAAGGCGCTTTCTCAAGCGCTTCCCATACGTCGTGTTCTTCGGCATTGACGCGGCAAGCGTCGAAATTGTTCCAGTGGCGCACGCCAAGCGACGCCCTGACTTTTGGCTGGATCGTCGGCACTAGGACACGTCGCCGAGCCAACCGCGTCCAAGTCAGTCGAAGCACGGGGTCAATCCTCTTGCCGCTCGCGCAGCCCCTCACAAGCTCACTCGCGAGGTGGTGCGCGCAATCCATGGTGTTGACAAACAGGTGTGTGTTGGTCTACCCATACACTAATGCACCAATGAAGGTTCGGCTCGAGCTCAATCCTTCCCTTGGCGTGCCCATCTACAGGCAGATCATGGACGGCATTCGTGACCTCATCGCCTCGGGCGTTCTGCAACCGGGCGACCAACTTCCGTCGATTCGAGAGATAGCCTCCGAGCTTCGAATCAACCCGGCCTCCGCCGTCAAGGCCTACGGGGAGCTTCGACACGACGGTCTGATTCAAATCGAAAAAGGCCGAGGGACGTTCGTGGCTCGACGGCCTGCCATCGTCCGAGAGACGCGACAACAGCTGCTCAACCGCGATCTGGACAGTGTGGTCGCGCGCGCGAAAGCCCGAGGCTTCACCGAGGAGCAGATTCTCGACGCTGTCGGGCGCGCGCTCCGCAAGCGAGGGAAAGGGCGATGACACCGATCCTCGTCCGCGGGCTTCGTAAGTCGTTTGGTCGCAGTCACGTGCTGCGGGGGTTGGATCTGCACGTCGAAGCCGGTTCGATCTACGGGCTGCTCGGAAGGAACGGTGCGGGCAAGACGACCCTCATTCGTGTGCTGATGGGGCTCGCGCGGCCCAATGCCGGCAGCATAGCGGTCATGGGCTGCGACTCACTGACTAGCAGTCACCGAGAGAAGCAGCGCGTCGCGTACGTCGCGCAAGGCGAGCTCATCCCTCCAGGCGCTAGCGTTGCGGAGGTCGCTAACTTGGATGCTGCCCTGAGATCCAAGTGGGATCCCACCTCCTTGGAGACGTGGACGCGTGGGGCGGGAATCGTTCCACGACGCAAGGTTCGGGAGCTTTCCGGCGGCGAGCGCAAGCGTTTGGAGCTCGAGCTCGCCCTCGCCGCGCAACCCGAGGTGCTGCTTCTCGACGAGCCGTTCATCGGGCTCGATCCCGTTGCGCGCACGGAGCTCATGGGTGAGCTGATGGGCTTCGCTGCCGACCAAAAGGCGACGATTCTCATCTCCTCGCACGTCATCGGCGATCTGGAACGGATCTGCGACCGCGTCGGGATCCTCGCGCGTGGCGTGATCGCCCTCGAGTCGACCCTAGAAGGGCTAAAGAGCGGCGCGGGTGGGAGTCTCGGGGAGATCGCGGTGAAGCTCATGCGCAAGCTCGAAGCCGAGGAGGTCACCCCATGAAGGGCGCCGGACCGTTCCGCGTCGCGCTGGCGAACGAGCTGCGCAGGATGCTTCGATCGCCGGGCCTCTGGGTCGCCTTGTTGGTTCCCCTGGCCCTGAGCGTCGCGCTGCTTTGGTACGGCGAAGACGCTCCGAGATCGACCGGCGACAACTACTCCCTCTCCTTGATGTTGTGGAGCGCGTGGCTCGCTGACTTCGGGTTTGGTCTAGCGTACATCCCGATCGGTATTCTGCTCACGCGAGCCCACGGTGCGAGGCTTCGACGAATGGCGGCCTTCCTGAGCTCACGCCCGGTCGCACGGCGAACAGCCGCACACGCGCGAGTGCTTGCTCTGCTCATCGTCGCGTCCAGCGTTTCGCTGGTCACGATGGTTGCCCTGGCTTTGGCTGCGCCGACGTCGACTCGAAGCGAGGTGCCCGTGGTTCTCTATCTCGACATGCTGAAGGCAAACGCGCTCGGCGAAATCGAGCTCACGTTTCCAAACGAGCGCGCCGCGGGATGCTTCGAGGCGTACGAGGCTCGTGTCGACGCACTTCCGCCTGGTTGCCACTTGTTTGGCGTTGACGTTCTCGAAGGAACCGCGCCCTTCGTCTTTCTCGACGCAGACGAGGGGCTCTGCCTCGACGGCTGGACGGGTTCGGGTTGCGGGTTGGGTTACCGACGGTTCTCATCACGGGGAACGAACTTCGTTTCCGTCGTGGAGAAGGATCGCGACTGTCTTGAGGGATGGGCGGGGAACCAAGATCCGATTTGCGGCCGCCTCGCAACGCGGTTGTTGGACGAGTACGTGGCGTCCGCACAACTGGAGCAACGCAGGAGTGAGCGGCGCCCAGATCCGGGTGCGAGCCTCGTCGGCCACAGGGTGACGCTCGTTCGCGCGTCGGCCGAGGAGCAACGCTGCGCAGACGCATGGACTTCGAGCTTCCGGCCGCTTCGCGAGGAGTGCTACGTGACAGAGTGGTCCGACAGGGCACCCGAAGAACAGGAGCGCGCGGGGGAGCTCTCACACAGAAATCCACGCGCATTCGTTCACGGGGTACCGGCGGCTGTTCAGATCGCGATTTCCGCCGGTTTGTGGGTGCTCTTCTGGTCGCTCTTCGGCACGGCTGTTGGGCTCAGGCCTGCGGGCGTCGCGACGACGGTGTCCAGTATCCTCGTCGGGGGGGTCGCTTACTGGCTCGGTGCGTCTCTCGGCGGTCCCATGTCGAATCCGATCATCCTTGGGTGTCTCTGCCTCGCGGCGTACGCCGCGGTGCTCGCCCTGTGGACGAGGACTGATCTGGACTAACAGCGGTAGGACCAGACACCAGCGCCAGTGTCAGGCGGGGTAGGCCTGATGGTCTACTCGAAACAGTGGTCCGGAAACCCGTACGCAGGTCAGAACGGCAGCGCGAGCCCGAAGGGCGAAGCCCGGCGCGCACGCGCCGCCAAGCCCAAGCGAAGCGCAGGGCGCGGAGGGAGAATTACGCGGTGGGGGTGGGTGGGTCGGATATAGCTAAGACAACGAAGAAAGCCCGGTCTTCGGACCGGGCTTCCTGAGTGACCCCAAGTACGCAAAGTTGGAACCAATTTTCCGTTTTCATTGAAGAGTGGGACGGGCTTCGGAGGGCAGCATGTTGAGCTTCGACGACGGCAATCCATGCACAGCTGCGCGTACTGCGCACGCCGCGCTCGATTCGCGCTTATCGAACCGTCGGCAACGCACGTAGGGGTCCGAGTTCCATCCGCTGGACCACCTTTGCCATCATCGCCGCTCACGTCTCGCGACGGACAAGGTTTTGAGGAACGACGCGAAACCCAAGGATCACTCCTCGCGCTCTCACTCTCAACGAGCCGCGTAGCCTAGTCGCTTTCCACCACTTCCAACACGCGCATCATCTCGTGGTCCTCATGCGAGAGGATGTGGCAGTGCCAGACATAGCGGCCCGGCTTGTCGAAGG
>CAMYMX010000038.1 GCA_947259605.1 uncultured Polyangiaceae bacterium
AGCGGCTGATTCCACTTCGGGTTGCTCGCCATGACGTCGCCGGGACAGCGCGTGAAGCCCGCTTCGACCAGAATGTCGACCACCAGCCGACCAAGCTCGAGAAAGAAGCGCTCTGCCGCGCCGTCGTCTTCACCGGGGTCGGCATAGAGAATCGCGTTGTCCTGATCGGTGCGCAAAAGCTGCTCTTCGCGCCCTTCGCTGCCGAGCGCCAGCCAGCAAAACGGCACCGGAGGCTCCATGCCGTTGCCAGCAAGCTCCAGCAGCGACAATTGAATCGCCCGCCGAATCAGCGTGTCATTGATTTCCGAAATCATGTTCGAGAGGAACCCCATGCCAACTTCGTCTTGGAGGTATCGCCGCAGGAGCTCCTCGGCCTGGTCGCGGAGCACTCGCAGGCGTTCCTTGGTCTTGGCCCGCGAAATTTCCGTCAGAATCACCGTCGGGTGACTGCCCTGTGTCTTCAAGATGTCGTGTTCGGACACGATGCCGGTCACCGGCGTATTGGGCGTGCCGTCCTCAGTGACGGCGAAGTGGTGAAGATGCTTCTTCATCACGGTGGCGATCATCGAGGACAAGGTCGTCTGCTCATCAATAGTGAGGACCGGCGCGCTCATGATCTCGGAGATGAGATCCGAGACGTCTCGCCCCTGACCAACGACCTTCGACCTGAGGTCGGAATCGGTCACGATGCCCAGGGGGCGTCGGTCTTCGTCGACGATCAGGATCGAGCCGACGTTGCGCTCGCTCATCATCGTGGCGGCGTCGCGAATGGTCGTTTCGCCGTTGCACGTCAGCACGTCGCGCACGGGGTCCACGCGGCGCACGTCGTCGCCGGCCTCCGACGCTCGCTCATAACGCCGTGCTTCCCGCACCGCAACGAGCCGGTTCGTCTCGCCCAGCTGCGGGACGTCGCCCGCGAAGTCGGCCGCGAAGAACATCGCCACCCGGGGCGCTTCCGCCACCAGCCGGTGTAGCTGGTCCTTCGAGAGAACATAAAGCAGCGTGTCGGCTTTCGCCTGCGTGGTGGCAGCGTAGGGTCGATCTCCGAGCAGCGCTCGAACCCCGAAGATGTCGCCGTCGTCGCAGACGTCGACCAGAACGTCCTTTCCGTCGACTCGCTGCGTCACCTGAATTTCGCCTTTGACGAGAACGTAGCATTCGGGACCGGCCGTGCTGCCTTGCTCGAAGACGACCTCGCCCGGCTCCAGATACCGAATGCGAATCCCTTTGGCGATGCGGTCGAGCAACTCGCGGTCGAGCTTGTCGAATGGGGGATGCTTCGCCAGCCGGTTGGCCACGGTGAGAATCATGGAATCGGACGACATGCTGGCTATCCTTCCACGGCTCGCTCGACGATCTCCAAGACATCCTTCGAGATCCCTGGTTGACCCGCAATGCGCTCGAGCTGGGCCTTCATCAAGGCGGCTCGGCCGGGCTCGAAGCGCCTCCATTGATTGAAGCTCGAGACGATGCGGGAGGCGACCTGCGGGTTGATCGCGTCGAGCTCCACGACCCGGTCGGCCACGAATCGGTACGCTTCTCCGTCGGCTCGATGAAAGGCAACCGGGTTGCCGGCTGCGAAGGAAAAGAGCAACGAGCGGGCCCGATTCGGATTGGCCAAATTGAAGTCCGGGTGATTGGAGAGCGCGACCACGCGGTCGAACGCTGCCGGCGAGCCGGACATGGCCTGCATTCGGAACCACTTGTCCAACACCAAGGGCTCGTCGCGCCAACGGTCGTAGAACTCGGCGATCGCGCGATCCGTCTCGGATGAATCGAGGTCGACGAGCACCGAGAACGCGGCTTCGTAGTCGGTCATGCCGGTGGACGTGCGGAACTGCTCGACCGCCAGGCCAATCGTGTCGGGCTCTTCGAGCGCCACCAAGTAGCGCAATGCGCGGTTCTTGAGGCGTCGGCGATCGATCTCGGCCTTGTCGACGGCGTCGGTGCCCTGGCTGTGCTGGGCGTATGTGCTCATCCAATCTTCGCGAAGGGTAGCGCCGAGCTCGCGCACCACGAATTCGCGCGCGAGGTGCACGGCATCCGGATCGACCTGGCTCAGCTCCTGAGACAGTAGCTCTTCGGAAGGAAGCGAAAGCGTCAGCGCCTTGATCGACCCGTCGAGGCTCGCGTCGGATAAGATCCTGCGAAACGCGTGTACCAGTGCCGCGTCCATCTCGAGCGCCTGGCCTTCGAGCGCGCCTTCCACGAGCCCGAGCAAGACGTCCTTGGCAAACGATTGGCCTGCCTCCCACCGGTTGAACGGATCGGAGTCGTTCGCCATCAAGAACGCGAGATCCTCTCGGCTGCGCTCCATTTCGAGCTTGATCGGCGCAGAAAAACCACGCGCGATCGAGGGCACCGGCCGCTCTCGGACGTTCTCGAAGCTGAAGGTTTGCTGGTCTTTCAATAGCTCGAGAGTGCGTACCGTCCCCGCGATGTCGTTGCCGTCTGCGCCCACCAGCCCAACGCGAATCGGAATCGGGAGCGCTCGAGGCGTTGGCGCATCGGGAAAGACGCGCTGCGACTGAGAAAGCGTCAACGCGTACGCGCCAGCTGACTCGTCCCAGGCGCCGCTCGCGCGAACCACCGGGGTTCCTGCCTGACTGTACCAGCGCTCGAGCTGGCTGAGGTCCACGTCATTTGCGTCGGCCATCGCCTGGCGAAAGTCATCGCAGGTCACCGCGCGGCCGTCGTGCGTCTCGAGATAGCGCCGAAGCCCTTTTCGAAACCCGTCCCGACCGAGAAGCGTCTGGTACAGGCGCACCACCTCCGCTCCCTTTTCGTACACCGTGGCGGTGTAGAAGTTGTTCATCTCGATATAGGACTCTGGCCGAATCGGATGCGCGAGAGGGCCGGCGTCCTCGGCGAACTGAGCGGTCCGAAGCCGCGTGACATCCTTGATGCGCTGCACGGCTGGCGAGGTCATGTCGGCTGAAAACTCTTGATCGCGAAAGACCGTGAGTCCTTCCTTGAGGGTCAGCTGGAACCAATCACGGCAGGTGACCCGATTCCCCGTCCAGTTGTGGAAATACTCGTGGGCCACGACGCCTTCGATCCCCTCGTAGTCGTCGTCGGTCGCAGTCGATGGCTTTGCGAGCACGAACTTGGAGTTGAAGACGTTCAGGCCCTTGTTCTCCATCGCGCCCATGTTGAAGTCGTCGACCGCGACAATCATGTAAACGTCGAGGTCGTACTCGAGCCCGTAGCGCTCCTCGTCCCAGCGCATGGCGGCTTGAAGCGACGCGAGCGCGTGCTCGCACTTGTCGGCGTTAGCCGGCTCCACCCAGATTTCGAGCGCGACCTCCCGGCCCGATGCGGTCGTGAACGTCCCCTCGTGAGAGACCAGGTCGCCAGCCACCAATGCGAACAGGTAGCTGGGCTTTGGGAAGGGGTCTTCCCATTGAACCCAGTGACGGCCGTCTGAGAGCTCACCCTCCGCCACGCGGTTCCCGTTGGACAGCAAGACCGGATACCTCGCGTGTTCGGCTTCGATGCGCGTCGTGAACCGAGCCATCACGTCCGGCCGGTCCAAGTAATACGTCATGCGGCGAAACCCTTCCGCCTCACACTGGGTGCAAAAGGTCCCACTCGAGGTGTAGAGGCCCATGAGCTTGGTGTTCTCGGCCGGGTGGATCGCAACCTCCGTCGCGAGCTCGAAGCGGTCGGGGACATCGCGGATTCGCAGGCTCTGCGAGTCGGCTTCGAACCGGCCGCCATCGAGCAAGACGGAGTCGAGCTGAACCGAGCGTAGCTCCAGGCCATCGCCGTGCAGCAACAGGTGCCCAGTCCCCGGCGGCGCGTCGGGATCTCTACGAAGCTGCATCTTGGCTTGGACGATGGTCTCGGACGGATCCAGCTCGAAAACTAGGTCGATGGTGTCGACCAGGAACTCGGAAGGCCGGTAATCCTTTCGGTAGATCCGCTCCATGATGCGCCAGCGAACCTAAACGAAGGCCCCTGGAATGCAAATCGCATCTCCGCTTGCCTCTCGGTGCCCTGTATTGGAGGGTATGCCGCAAATGACGCTCGATGCGCTACTGCCACTGCCGCCCCCAGGCTTCGACATCACGAGCCAGTATCGGCTCAAGCCCAGGCCGAAGAGAGCCTTTCACACGATTCTCGACGCGAACAAGCTGCTGGTGCCGGGGTCCAAGGGCAGCTTGACGTTTCGCAACCTCGCCGGCGAACGCGTCGAGCTCGCCACCAAATACGAAGTCTCGGCCGGAACGATCGAGGAGAGCTTCGTCATGCGAAAGACGCCGGCAGGACTGGAAAGCGAGCACTTGGTTCGCTCGATGCGCGACGCCGACGGGCGGCACGCGCGCAAGGAAGACGTCCATTTCGACGTGAACCTCGGCGTTGCCCCCAACACCTACCCGGAGGTCTTGCTCCCGCTGATGCTCGGCTGGCCTTCGCCCCAGCGGACGCGCGCATTCTACTCCTGGATCAACGATCGCTTCGTCTCGCGCGTGTATGTCGAAACCAAGGGAAAGACCACGGTAGACCTCCCGGGCGGTTCAAGGAAGGCAACGGAGCTCGTCCTCTACCCCGACCTCAACGATTTCGTTCGCGTAGGCTCGACGGTTGCCCGGCTCGCCAAGCCTTTGATGCCTCAGTACCACCTCTGGTTCGAACCCGAATCGCCCAACCGTGTCCTGCGTTTCGAAGGCCCGTACGGGCCACCGGGCGCACCGGAGCTCGTCATGGAGCTCGACGAGTAGCGGCGCGCCGATGCTTCGCGAGCCGCTGCTGCACTTCGTCGTCTTGGGGGGCTCGCCTTCCTTGGCCATCACCTTTTGTTCGGAGGCGGGCCGCCCGAGACGGTTTCCCCTGGTGATGCTCCGATTGAGCAGCTTCGCGAGGATTGGTTCTCCGCTAAGGGCGCACTGCCCTCCGCCGAGCAGGAGGCGTCGCTGCTGCGCGACTGGCTCGAAGAAGAGATCTTGTATCGACGCGCAATCGAGCTGGGTCTCGACCAAAATGACACGATCGTCCGGCGACGCTTGGTGCAGCGGATGCGCTTCCTCCTCGAAGACACCTCTCGAATCGGCCCGCCAAACGAGGCTCAGCTGCAAAGCTGGCTCGAGCAGAACGCCGGCCAATTCGTCGAGCCGGCAAAGACCAGCTTCACGCAGCTGTTCTTCAGCCGCGGCAAGCGCGGCACTGACCTCGATAGGGATGCACGCTCGGCCTTGGATGTGCTCGAAATCGATCCGGACGCGACGGTAGTGAGTGACCCTTTCTTTCGTGGTCGCCATTTCGAGAACGCTACACCTGACGAGATCCGGCGTGCCTTCGGCGCCGAGCTTGCAGAGAGTTTGAGAGACGTTCCCGTTGGCCGCTGGTCGGGCCCCGCCCGATCGTCTTACGGGCTGCACCTGCTCTGGGTCAGCCATCGCGTTCCGGCAGCGACACCCAAGCTCGATGAGGTGCGAAAGACGGTCAGGGCAGATTGGATGGCTGCCGAGCGCGCCCGACGAAACGAAGAGGCGATGGCAAGGCTGCGCGCACGATACTCGACGGAAGCTGTGCGATGAGGGGGTTGCGCGTTGCGATCGTGGTGGCCCTCGTCTTGGCAGCCGGCGCCGAGGTCAGAGCACACGGGCTAGCGGCGGCGTTTGTCAGCATCGAAACCGGGGATGGCTACGAAGCAGACGTGTTGGTGAAGCTTCCGAAGCTCGAGGGCAGCACAGCGGGCCTGAGCGTGCGTTTCGAGCAGGGCTGTCAGGAGCTCACCTCGGCGACCAGGCTCGAGCGCCCCGACGGCATCGTCGACCGCTGGTCCATCCGCTGCACGAAGCCGTTGGCGGGGATGAAGGTCGAGCTACTTGGACTGAGCACGGTTGTCGGCGAGGCGTTCGTCGAGTTTCGTTCGCCCAATGGTCCGGAGTGGAACACCATCTTGCGCCGCGGAACGGCGACGACGAGGCTCGGCGCCCGAGAGCCCAGCGGCTTCGAGAACAACGCGAGCTATTTCCCCCTCGGCGTCGAACACATTCTCTCCGGCTTCGATCACGTCTTTTTCGTCATCGCCTTGCTGCTAATCGTCTGGCGCTCGCGCGCGACGACCGCTCTACACTGACGATGCGTTTTCCGTGGCTCATCGCCTTTGTCTTCGGGCTGCTGCACGGCTTTGGGTTTGCTGGCGCGCTTGCCGAGATTGGACTTCCGGCGGACGGAGTCGCCGTCCCTTTGCTGCTATTCAACCTCGGGGTCGAAGTCGGGCAGCTGCTCATCGTCTTCGTGACCGGCTCTGCCATGCTCGTCGCTCGGTCGGTTTCAGGGCGGACCCTTCACTCGTCCGGTGCGCACCCCGCTTTCAACTGGCTTCTGATCTATGTTATGGGCACTCTCACTGCGTATTGGTGCTTCGAACGAAGCTTGGGATGGATCCTGGGATGAAACAGACGTGGATTGTCGCCTGCGCCCTTGGCCTGCTTTCGTTCGGATGCAGCAACGGTTCAAACGGTGGCGGTGGCACCGGGGGAACCCCTGCGGTGGTCTGCGACGACATCGACGAGGGGATGCGCGTCCTTTGGGGAGAAACGCACGTGCACACGCGCCTTTCCCTCGATGCCTTCTGGTTCAACTCGCTCACCGGGACCCGCGAAGCGTATCAGTTCGCGAAAGGCGGCACGGTTGGCGTCGCCTGTGACGATCGCACCGTGGCCTGTGAGACGCGCCAGCTCGATCGGGCGCTCGACTTCGCCGCCATCAGCGACCACGCCGAGTTCCTTGGATTGTTCGACGAGCAGTGTCGCCGCGATGATCCAGCGCCCAGCTGCAGCCTGGTCGAGCAGTTCATTCTGGACAACATCGACGATCTGTTGAACGGCAACAACAACGACATCGTCGACTTGTTGCTGACGCTCTTTCCCGATCTCGCGCCGACCGCGGGCATCTGGCAGCAGATCATTGCGGACGCAGAGGCCGAGAACGAGCCGTGCGAATTCACCACCTTCGCGGCGTATGAATTCAGCCCGCTGTTCAACGGCTCTACCGTGCACCGGAACGTCTTGTTCCTCGGCAATGCCCTGCCCGGGGACGTCTTTCAGTACACCGGCACCGAGAACGAATGGGATTTCTTCGATCACCTCGAAGCGCAGTGCGGCGGCGTGGACGACTGTGAGTACCTCACGATTCCCCACAACCCGAACCTCGGCGCAGGCCGCATGTTCCTGCCGGTCGGAACCGACGGCCTCTTTGCGGGGCGCGACAATCGGCCGCTCACGCCCGAAGATGCCGAGCTCCGCGCCAAGAACGACGTCGTCGTCGAAATTCAGCAGCTCAAAGGGCAGTCCGAATGCATGCCGGGGTTCGGCTTTGACGGCCTCGGCAACGACGAGATGGACATGGACTGCTTTTTCGAGAACAACAAGCCGTACTGCACGGGCCTCGAGCGGGACGGCCCCCGCTGCTTGCCTCCGGCCGAAACGATCTGCAGCAGCATCACCAGCGACCCCATGCAAGAGGCGGTTCCGTTCTCCTGCTCGGCCCCTAACGACTTCATGCGTGGCGCACTCGCCGAAGGCCTCAAGGCGCGCAAGGTCGTCGGCGTGAATCCATACCAGTTCGGAGTCATCGCGGCGACGGACCAGCACAACGCAAACCCCGGCGACGTCGGCGAGGACGACTACATCGGCGCCGCTGGCGTGCTCGACAATTCACCGGAGGTTCAGCTCGGCCGATGGACCTGTGAGCTTGGCGACCCGGGCTGCGAGGACCGGGAGTTCGATCCAAGCGAGGACGCGTACTACTACGCGCGCATCTTGGAACAACCGACCTGCCGGTGGAACACCCGCCGCTGCGTGACCCAAGTCGTCAATTGCGTCGACCTCGACGCGGCGGATGGCACCTTCTCACCCGAATCCGGCAACGCAGGCTTCGAGGGCTGCTGCGACATCACGGGCGCGCCGGGGAGCTTCGCTGGCACCAACCGATTCGACGTCATCCGCGAGCGAGCATGGACCTCGCCCATCTGGCACGAAACCTCGCTGGACCTCTAAAGGAGGCGCATCCTGAAATACACGATCTGGGGCTCGGTTCTTTCTCCCTTCTCGCTCAAGGTGCGCGCGATGTGCGATTTCGCGCAAGTCGAATACCAATGGCTGCCCGCCGACGGAACCCTCATCCAAGGCCTTCGGGTCAATCGTCGCGTCCAGCGCCTGAAGGCCGGACGCCTGCCGCTGACCTACCCGCCGCGCGACGAGTTTGACGAGTACCCGCTCGTACCCTTCCTCTTCGGCGACGACGGAAGCAACATCTACGACTCGACCGCAATCGCCGAATGGCTCGATACCCATCACGGTACGGAGGCGCGACGACTGATTCCGAAGCATCCGGTTTGCGAGCTCGTCGCCCGATTGATCGACGACCACTTCGACGAGTTCGGGCTCTACGTCGCGCACCACCATCGCTGGGTGACGTCAGCAAAGGATAACGATGCCGGCGAGCGAGTGGCGAACGAAATGGCTCGCGCGCTGCCGGCCCTGGGGCGCCGTCAATTCGCGCAATGGTTCGCGCGGCGGCAGGTGCGGCGCCTTCCCTATCTGTTCAGCGTCGCGCCCGAGGGCTACCGCGTCGAGGGATTGCCCCAGGCCTTGACGCCACCAAGCCGTCCGGACTTCCCTGAAACCCACACACTCCTCGACGACGCGTTCATTCGTACGCTCGATCTCGTCGAAAACGTACTGCGGGAGCGGCCGTTTCTGTTCGGCGCCCGCTTCACGCTAGCGGACGCGAGCGTCTACGGTGAGCTAGGGATGAACACGAGCGATCCGGCTGCGGAGCGAATCATCGCAGAGCGCGCACCGACGCTGCACGCATGGCTCGAGCGTCTGCACGAGCGAGGCGCAAGCAAGCTCGAAGACGGTGAAGAGCCCGCAGAGGCTCACCTCGACGTCTTGGCGCCGCTGCTCGACGAAATCGTCCAGATTCATGTGCCCTTGATGGAGCAGAACGAGCGAGCCTACGAGCGTCACAAAGCCGAGGGGCAAACTCGCTTCAATGAAGCTGCGTTCCAACGCAACGAAGCACTCTACGATGGCGAGCTGCTCGGCCAACCGTTCCGCGCGGTCGCCAAGACGTTCCAAGTCAAGGGATGGCGGAACCTGAAGGCTCGCTATCGGGACCTCGAGCCGGCGCATCGATCCGCGCTACCGGTCGACGTCCGCAACGCCTTGGACGACGCGGTCACTTTCCGATGACGGACCAGAACGCGGTTCCCGCCCAAATGCGTGCCGCAAGATCGACGCCCGACCGGCCCTGCCCAAAGCCGATACCGGGCCCGACTTCGATCAATACGAATGGCGCGGTTTTCTTGCTGGCCTTGATCTCCACGCCCAGGCGCACCATTAGCGGAATCACGCCGCCGAAGCCGGTTCCTTTGACCCAACTGAGGTCGATGGGAATCACGCCGTCTGTCACTACGCTCAGCTTGGGATTGACGTCCACGCTGACGGGGACCGCAAGCTCGATCCGCGAGACCACGGTTGGGGTGTTGACGCCAGCCGACCCAGCCAAGAGCCCTGGCGTCACTCGAAACCCGAGGTCGGTCGTGGACCCAGGCCGCTTGTGGTTCCAAAGGTGGAAGCGAAGCGGTGCGTAGACGGCAAAGGCGATCCGCGGGTCGTCCCAAGCCCCGGACCATGGGCCGTACACGAGCTCACCGCCGAGCGCCCAGTCGAGTCTGTTCCTCACCAAACTGACCTGAGGGCTCAGATGCGCGAGCCCCCCGGCCGATCGTGGTCGCCGGGGGGTCCGGTGGTTGGGTTGTGCCTCGAGCTTCGTTCGATTTAACGACCCGCTTAGTCGAGGTCGATTTCCACGTGAGCGGTGACGCGGCCACCCTCTGCCTCGGCGCTGCCCACCCAAGTTCCGGTCGCGCCCTCAAATCGGCGAGTACCGCCTGTGACGGTGCCTTCAAACTCGACAGAGAAGATGCCCGCAATGGGCGCCCCCGTGTCGGGATCCACGACCGTTGGTTGAAAGCAGTAGAAACTCAGGTCGTCGTCGGTCGTCACGGAAAGAATTGAACCGTCCTTGTAGGTGAAAACGGCCGTTGTGCTGAGACCAGCTCCGGGCAAGACGCCGCACCGCGAATCCGCCCCACCCGCCTCAATGATGGTTTGCGCCGAGAAGATTGGTCTGCCGGACTTCCCTTTCGCGATTCCGCTTTGCATCGAGGTGGAGACTGCGCCGAGAGGCGTGGGCCTTCCGTCCGTGCTGCTCGTGATGAAATTGCTTCCCGAGACCCTAAGGTCGAGGTCCGGTCCTCGGTTCCACCACCAAGCCTGTGCGTCCGGCACCGCGAACAGGGCCAAGCCCAGCGCGGCTGCTGTGATAACGATTCCCGTTTTCATGATGAGTCTCCTTTTCCGAATGAAAGAGGCGGCCCGCGTGGGTGGGAACGGCCCGTATGCCGTGGACTTTTCACCTCGATCACATGAGGCTAGACTTCGCGCTCGGGGGCGATGGCAGCAGAGGGCTGCCCCGACTTCCAACACTCGTTGCCATGCTGTTTCTCACGGCGGTTGGGGCCATTACCGGCCTCACATTCATTCTTGCTACCGCGTTGGTGCTGGCCAACAAGCGGCTGTACGTCTACGAGGATCCGCGAATTGACGCGGTCGAGGAGATGCTCCCTCACGCGAACTGCGGTGCCTGTGGGTTCCCGGGGTGTCGCCCGTTTGCCGAAGCGCTGACCAAGGGCGCGGCGCTGCCAGGCAAGTGCACCGTGAGCTCCGGCGAGGAAAGAGCGGGGATCGCAAGCTTCCTAGGCGTCGACGTCGGGGCCGAAGAAAGAATCGTGGCGCGACTCGCCTGCGCCGGCGGCACCAACGTGGCCCGCAACCACGCGCGATACCATGGAGAGCAGACTTGCCGCGCCGCGGCAAAGGTCGCCGGCGGTGGAAAAGGCTGCTTCTGGGGCTGCCTGGGCCTGGGAGACTGCGACACGGCGTGCGACTTCGATGCCATCCACATGAACGCGCACAAGCTCCCGGTGGTGGACGAGGCGCTGTGCACCGCCTGCGGCGACTGCGTCGAGGTGTGCCCCAAGGACTTGTTCTCCCTTCACAAAGAAAGCCATCGGCTCTGGGTCGCCTGCAGCTCCCAGGAGGCCGGCGACGAAATTCTCGAAGACTGCGAGGTCGCATGCACCGGCTGCGCCCGCTGCGAGATGGACGCTCCCAAAGGCCTCATCAGCATGAAGCTGAGCCTTCCAGTGGTCGACTACGGCAGGCCACATAAGACGAAGACTCCCATTGAACGGTGCCCTACAGGGGCTATCGTCTGGATCGATCCCAAGGCCGGGCCGCTGAAGGGGCCGGCAGCCAAAAAAGTCATTCGAAAGGGCACGCTCCGCGACGCCCCAACTTAGAACCAAGGGCCAAAGCCCGACAGGTGGTTTCGATGTCCGCGCGATTCTTCGGTAAAAAAGACAAGGGCCAGGGGAGAAACGGGAACGGTGAGTTCAAATACCCCGGTTCTCGTGCGGCGTTGGACGGCAACAGCGCGGTGATCATGTGTGAGCGCGAGTCGAGCGACGCTGCGGGCGCCTACCCGATCACCCCGTCGACTCAGATGGGTGAGTACTGGGCCGAAGCCGCGGCCCGCGGGCACATCAACATTTCGGGGCGCCCTCTGATCTTCGTCGAGCCCGAAGGCGAGCACGCCGCGGCTGCAGTCACGGCCGGCATGTCGATGACCGGCATGCGCTCGGCGAACTTCTCATCGGGCCAGGGGATCGCGTACATGCACGAGTCGCTCTACGCGGCCGTCGGCAAGAGGCTGACTTACGTGTTGAACGTCGGCGCACGGGCGATGACCAAGTCGACCCTCAACGTGCACGCCGGGCACGATGATTATCACTGCGTCGACGACACGGGCTTCTTCCAGATGTTCGCCAAGGACGCGCAGTCTGCGGCGGACTTGAACATCATCTCCCACAGGATTGCCGAGTTGTCCCTCACGCCCGGGATCATCGCTCAGGATGGTTTCCTGACGACGCATCTCATCGAGTCATTGATGGTGCCGGAGCGGGAGCTCATCGCCGAGTACTTGGGTCAACCCGACGACATCATCGAGACGCCCACGCCGGCGCAGAAGATCATCTACGGCGAAACCCGTCGGCGCATCCCGCTCCTTTGGGACGTGGACAACCCGGTGATGTCCGGGCTGGTCGAAAACCAGGACTCCTACATGCAGAGCGTGGCCTCCCAGCGGCCGTTCTTCTTCGATCACATCCAGGCTCTGAGCGAACAGGCGTTCGAAGAGTTCTACGCGCTGACAGGTCGTCACTACAGCCGGGTGATGACGTACCGGGCCGACGACGCCGACTACTTGATCTTGGGACAGGGCAGCATGATTCCCTCTGCTGAAGCCGTCGTGGACTACCTCCGAGAATCCCGTGGCCTCAAGGTGGGCGTGGTCGAGATGCTGATGTTTCGTCCGTTCCCGGCGGATCTCATTGGGCGGATCGTCCAGGGCAAGAAGGGCGTCGCCGTGCTGGAGCGCCTCGACCAGCCCCTCGCTGTCGACCTGCCTCTGATGCGAGAGGTTCGCGCGGCGATCAGCAAGTGCCTCGAAAACGGGAAAGATCCGAAGCATCTCGCCTACCCGGAGCTGGCCACGTACAAGTCCATGAACGATGCGCCGGCGCTCTACTCCGGCTCCTTCGGTATGGGCAGCCGCGACCTGCAGCCCGAGGGCATCGTTGGCGCGGTCGAGAACATGCTCGACGGCGGGGCTAAGAAGAAACTGTTCTACCTTTCGATCGATTTCCTGCGGGACGAGGCGATCACGCCGAAGCAGGAGATGTATCAGCAGACCATCGAAGAGGCGTACCCCAAGGTCAGGGAGCTCGCGGTTCGGGGCTCGGAAAACCCCAACCTGATGCCCAAGGACAGCATCACCGTTCGGTTTCACTCGATCGGCGGCTGGGGTGCGATCACGACGGGCAAGAACCTGGCGATGACGCTGTTCGACCTCTTGGGCTACCACATGAAGGCCAACCCCAAGTACGGCTCGGAGAAAAAGGGACAGCCTACTACTTACTATCTGTCGGCGGCGCC
>CAMYMX010000039.1 GCA_947259605.1 uncultured Polyangiaceae bacterium
GAAGCGGTCGACCGCCTCTGGTCCGATGATGTCGAGCTCGAGCGGGTGGTCGTCAAGCAAAACAGCGGCTTCAGCGGTCAAGGCAACGCTATCCTCGACCTGGGCGCTCTTCGCGCGGTCGCCCCGGGGAGTGGCGCCAGCCGCGAGGCGCGGGACCAAGCCTTGGCCGATGGGCTCTCGACCATGCGCTTCGTCGATCCTCTGCTGAGCTGGGAGAGCTTTCGGGAAAAGCTCGAACGGGAAGGCGGGGTCGTCGAGGCGTTCGTCGAAGACAAGGCGAAGCGCGCACCGAGCTGTCAGCTCCGGATCTCGCCGGAAGGCAGTCTCGACATACTTTCGACGCACGACCAGCTCGTCGAAGGGGTGGACGGGCAGATCTATGCGGGCTGCCGATTCCCCGCCGACGAAGCCTACCGCATGGACATCCAGCGGGATGCGCTTCGTGTGGCCGAAATCCTCCAAAAGAAGGGCGCGGTCGGCCGTCTGGCCGTCGACTTCATCTGCTTGCAAGCCGCCGACGGTGCGTGGAAGCACTACGCGATCGAAACCAACCTACGTTTGGGCGGGACGACCCATCCCATGATGCTTCTTCGAATGCTGACGGACGGCCGATACGACCCCGACGTCGGCCTGTACCTCACGCCCCGCGGCGAGCCGCAGTTCTACGTCGCGACTGACTCGATGCGTTCGGAGAGGTACCGCGGCCTGCTCATTGAAGACTTACTGGACATTGCCGCGGCGAACGGTTTGCACTATCAGGCCGACTCCGAATCGGGTGTGATCTTTCACTTCACGGGCACGCTCAGCGAGTTCGGGAAGCTGGGCATTACTTCCGTGGGCAAGAGCCCAGCAGAAGCGAACCATTGGTTCGAACAGACGCGGCAGGTGTTGGACCGCGAAACGAAGAGTGAGCTGTGTACATCGAAGAGTTGAAACCAGGCGTATTGCGAATATCGGCATCTCCCGATTGGCCGAAGCCCTACATCGGTGTGGGCGGCTCGATGCATGGCAACGAACCCTGCGGGGCAGAGGCAGTTCGTCGAATCGCACGCGCCTTCGAAAACCGAGACCTCGCGCCCGCCAAAGGCACGATCTTTTTGATTCACGCGAACCCTGAAGCCACCTCGCAAGGGCGGCGTCACACGCCGGGGGGCGAAGACCTCAACCGCGTCTGGGATTTCGAATTTGCCGAGACCCTTCGCGAAGAGGCATGGGGTTACGAACACCATCGCGCGCTCGAGCTCAAAGAAGTCCTCGGCGGGCTCGACGTGTTTCTGGATCTCCACTCGGCGGGAACGGCGACGCCTGCGTTTGGTGTGAGCAACGGAGAGGCGCAGATCGATGAGATCGCAAAGCAGATCGGCATCGCGTACCTGGTGCAGTCCTGGTACGGCCTTGCCGACAAGGTGATCATTGGTTTCCTGAAGACTGCGGGCATTCCGGCCTTGTCGGTCGAGTGCGGTGCGCACGATGACCAGGAGATCTCGGAGACTGCGCAGCGTATTGCGATGAACTTCCTTCGAGTGACGGGTGCAGTCGACGACGGACATCCAACCAACGGCAGCGATGTGCGCACCGTGCATGTCGTTGAAACGATCACGAAGCCGAGCGAAGAGTTTCACTTCGGCGCTCCCTGGACCGGCTTTCAGCGACTGGAGCCGGGCGCTCTCGTCGGCCGCGACCGCATCACGGAAATTCGTACGAGCCGGGCCTGCTACGCCGTGCTGCCGAACGCGGACGTCGAAGTCGGAGACGACGTCATCTACTTGGCCGTGGATAGCTAGGCCGTCGCGTGGCGGCCTGTTCGGACGACAGCCGCCGTATCGCTGCATCCAAGGCGCGCGATACACAGGTCTGGTCGCGAACGCGGGCGAGAAGCGGCCAGGTGGCGCGCTCTCCTTCCAGGATGTGTTTCAGGAGCTCCTTGTGGGAGATGTTCGACATCGCGCGGAGGAGGGCGGTGGGACGAAGGCGCGGGTGGATGTCGATGTCGCCGCTGTAGGGCTGATTGGCCAGGGAGTGAGCGACGTCGAACGTGCTGTAGAGCGGCGTGCTCTTCGTGAAGTCTCGGGCGAGCTCGAGTTGGTGGGTGACCTGCGCAAGAACGCTCGAGAGGATCACGCCGGAGACGACCGGGACGATCCCCCGCTTTCCCGTGACACCGCGAACCGGCGCGACGTGTGGGTTGACCTGACTGACGATGAAGTGATTGACGTTGTGAAGACGACTCAATCGGCGCATCGGAAGATCGCCTTTGAGCGAGCCGTCGATCCATCGTTCCGTCGACATGTAGGGGATACGTTCACCCGAGCTGTCTCGTTGGTAAAGCGTCGCGCCTGGAAAGGCCCCGGGAATCGACGCGGAAGCAACTGCGGCACTGTTCATCAAAACCTTGGGGGTCGTGAAGTGGCAAAGCACCCTAGGCTTCTGGCGCTCGCGGGTCGGTGAAACGCTGATGCTGACGGTGCGGCCCGTGCGCGCGTGCGCTTCTTCGAACGTGTAGTCGCCGCAATTGTTTGCGACTACTTCTTCGAGACGCGCCGGATCATAGACGGCGCGCTCGCTCGCGGCGCGCTTGGGCGAAAGGCGCTTGAGCGCATCGGTCCGGATGACCCGTGGGTCCGCAAAGAGCGCCCCGAGCTCCTCATCCGTTCGAACCCCGGCGCCGCACGCGATGAGGGCGCCCATCGATGCGCCGGAAAGAACGCTGGGCAAGAGGCCCTGCTCGGACAAAGCCTTGACGACTCCCAAGTGGAAAAAGCCAAGCGTAGCTCCCCCAGAGAGCAGGAGTGCCGAACGCCCGAAGATGTGCGCTGCTCTTCGAAAGCCGGCGAGGGTGAACTCGGGGGAGAGCCCCGTTTGATCGGGGTCTGCCAGGTACTCGATGCAAGCAAGCGCCTCCTCGTAGAAGGCCTCGACCAGATGTTTGGTGCCGAGCGGTGTTCGCGCGTAGAGCCGGGGGTCCGCTAACTCACCCAGATGCCGGTACAGAGCCTCTCGCAGCAAAGGCACCAGCTCGAGCGCCTTACCCGCCTCGCGCGTGCGGGTCAGCTCTTCAGTGTGCTGGCGCAAAAGCTTGGCGTCGTAAACCGAAGACTCAGGCTTCGCGCGCCAGATATCCGCGTCGCCGCTTTCAGTCGCGACCTCCGCGCTGCGCCGCCACGCATGGTAATCCTCGACGCCACTCACCTGCGGGAGCGCACCTCTCCGCCCGCCGGCCCCAACGCCGACGCTGCCACCGACACTGGCGTTGACACTCGCACTGGCACTGACACTGACACTGCCCGCCCTTCACGACCACCCCCAACCACCCGCGGCAGCGCGAGCCCGCAGGGCGAAGCCCGGCGCGGCAGGGAGGACTACGGGTGGGGGCGGGCGGGCGGGCGGTGTAATTAAACCAAACCAGGCAAGCCGTTCGCCCCAACCCACCCCCCAACCCACCGCCCTCATTGCTTTCGCTTTCTTACTGTCTCGAAAAAATTCTTGCCAGGGTCAGGCGCTTCCAGGTTCAGCATGCCGCAGCCCACCTGGTCCGCAGCCTCCCGGGGGTCGTCGGGCTCGGCTGAGAGGTCAGGAAGGGCCATGCCCGAGCGAAGGACTTCGATCGCACGGTGAGTGGAAAGGTAGACCCGGCCTTCGGAAGCGAGCTTTTCGAGAAGCCCAGTGCGCTGGAGGACATCGCGGACGGGGCCTTTGATTCGGGTGAGAACGAGGCGGATACCTTGGGCTGCCAGCTCTTCATCGAGCTCTGCCAAGGTTGCCGCGGCCGCCGAGTCGAGATCGTTTACGCCTGCAGCCTCTAGAACGAAGTATCGGACGGGCGTTTCGGATTCGCGGACCAGGGTGCGGACGGTCTCTTTGAGGAAGCTCACGTTGCCAAAGTAAAACTGCGCATCGACCCGGACGAGAATGATGCCCGGAATCGTTTCGGCGTGCGGGTGGCGCGCCATGTTCAGATAAGTCTGCGATTCCGGCACCCGCCCGAGGACGGCAAAGTACGGGCGCGTCGTGAGTACCAGGAAAAGCAACACCGATGCGGCAACGCCAACCAAGATGCCCCACTGTATTCCCAGAGAAAGCGTCGCGAAAAACGTGAGAATTAGAAGATAGAAATCCGCACGCTTGACTCGATAGACCTCCGCGGCGCCGCGAATGTCGATCAGGCCCGTGACCGCGGCCACGATGATGGCGCTGAGTGCCGCCTTGGGCAGATAGAAGAATGCCCGCGTCAAGAATAGCAATGTGATGACGACCACTGCGCAGGTGATGATCGCAGCCAGCTGCGTTCGCGCACCCGCGCGCACGTTGACGGCCGTGCGCGAGAAGCCTCCTGCGATCGGGTAACCACCTGTCACGCCGCCGGTCATGTTGGCAAAGCCGAGCGCGATGAGCTCGCGATTGGGGTAGATGTCGTAGCGATGGACTTGCGCGAAGGTTCGACCGACGGAAATCGCTTCCATGAACGAGACCAGGGCGATCGTGGCGGCCGCCGGAATGAGCTGCACCAGGACCGAAGTGTCGACCGAGGGGACGCGGAAGCCAGGCAAGCCGGCCGGCACTTCGCCGACGACCGATACCCCGCGGTCGGAGAGACCCAAGGTCCAAACGACGAGGGTGGAGGCGACGACGACAAACAAGGCTGCGGGAAGACGCGGCCAACGCTTCTTGAAGAGAACGAGCGCGACAATCGACGACGCTCCGACCGCAAGTGTCGGCCAGGACCAGCTCGACGCACTTCGGACCGCTTCCCACACGACCCGATGAACGTGATGGGTGCGCGGAAGGTCCACGCCAAGCAGGTGACCCAGCTGGCTGGCGGCAATGATGAGCGCGGCAGCGGCGGTGAAGCCCGCAACGACCGGCCGCGAGAGGAAGTTGACGAGGAAGCCGGCGCGCAGAAAACCCAGCCCGGCTTGGACGACGCCGACCATCACGCCGAGGGCAGCGGCCAGCAGGATGTAGTTCTCGGTGCCGATCGTGGCGATGGCGCCGACGCTCCCTGCGACGAGGATCGAGTCCATGGCCACTGGACCGACCGCGAGCTGTCGTGACGTCCCAAAGATGGCATAGAGCAAGAGTGGCGCGACCGACGCGTAGAGCCCATGAATCGGAGGGAGGCCAGCGAGCAGCGCGTAGCCCATCGCCTGGGGAACCAACATGACTGCCGTCGTCAGACCTGCAACGAAATCAGGCCCAAAGTCCGCGCGTTGGTAGTTCCGGAGCCATCCGAAGATCGGCAGTGCAGGAACCCGGGAGCCGCGTGGCGACGAAGTCACGTGACCGGGTTGGCTCATCCGTCGATCATGGCGGCGGCTTGGGGATCGACCGTGCCACCACTGCGGTTCTCACGTATTCGTGTGAAGAGCTGATATGCCCCCACGCCGATCAGCATCGCCAAACCAAATGTCAACGCCTCCTGCGACCTGGCCCCGACCGAAGTGAACGCGGGACCGGGGCAGTAACCTCCGAGACCCCAGCCGACACCGAAAATCGCAGAGCCCAAAATGAGTCGCCCATCGATGTCCTTGCGTGTCGGCAGAGAGAATGCAGGCGCCCAAATCGGATGCTGCCAGGTTCGAATCGCCCAACGATACACCGGCGTGTATACCGCGATGGCGCCCACCATCACGAAAGCCAAGCTGGGATCCCACGACCCGAAGAAGTCGAAGAAGCCTACGATCTTGGCAGGCTGGGTCATCCCCGCGATAGCGAGGCCTACGCCAAACAATACGCCACCGAGGAAGGCGCCAATCTTGACCTTCATATCGAGCCTCCCAGCACTTCGTTGACGACGAAGACGGTGAGCGCCGCGGTGATCATGAACGATATGGTGGCCACTGTGGATCGCTTGGATAGACGCCCGATTCCGCAAACGCCATGACCACTGGTGCACCCGCTTCCGAGCTGTGTGCCGATGCCTACCGTGAGGCCGGCGACGATGAGCGCGGGCGTCGAGCGACTGATTTCGACGACGTAGTCCTGCGGGTAGAAAAGGCTCCAGCCCGCGCCCGCGGCAAACAGCCCGATGAGGAACATGACGCGCCAGGAGATGTCGCCTGCTTCTCGACGAAAAATACCGCCCGCAATGCCGCTAATCCCGGCAATCCGGCCGTGGAACAGAAGTAAACCGGCAGCTGCGGTACCGATCATCAAGCCTCCAATCGTGGAGGCAAGGGGTGTAAAGGATTCCATGGTGCTCATTCAAAGCAGCACCGGTGCCAAACCGCCAGCGCTTTGTGTGACTTGGGTTTGCAGCTCGGCCCGAGTCCTGTTAATTCAGTGACTTAGCTCCGGCTAGCGCAGCTCGCCGGAACCGCATCAGGAGGCGACCCATGCTACTTCGGCAACTCTTCGATCGAGAGACCTGGACCTACACCTACCTCATTGCCGACGAGGAGTCGGGCGAGGCCATGTTGATCGACCCGGTCATCGATCAGCTGGAGCGCGACATCAAGCTCCTCGAAGAGCTCGGCCTGAAGCTCGTGTACACCTTGGACACGCACACTCATGCCGATCACATCACGGGCTCCGGGCTGCTTCGCAAGCGCTTGGGCAGCAAGGCGGTCACCGGTGCGCATGCAGGTGCGGAAGGTGCAGACCTGCTGGTCGATGATGGAAGCCGGCTCAAGGTCGGCTCTGTGGAGCTCGAGGTCCGATCGACGCCGGGCCACACCGACGGTTGCATCACCGTCGTGACGGCGGACCACAAGCATGCGTTCACTGGAGATGCGCTTTTCATTCGCGGCACCGGTCGAACGGACTTCCAGCAGGGCAGCGCAGAGCGGCTCTACCGTTCGATCCACGACAAGATCTTCACGCTCCCCGACGACACGATCATTTGGCCGGGGCACGACTACCGAGGAATGACGTTCACCACAGTGGGCGAGGAGAAACGATTGAATCCGCGGGTGGGCGACGGCAGGACCGAGTCCGAGTTCGCCGAGATCATGAACCATCTCAACTTGCCGACGCCGAAAAAGATCGACATCGCGGTACCAGCCAATCTGCACTGCGGCATCGTTCCGCCGAGCTCGATGTCCGGCGACCCGCTTCCCGAGCGCGGCTGGGCTGCGATCGAGCGCAGCCCCCAAGGGATTCCCGAGGTCTCCATCGCCTGGGTTGCGAAAAACAAAGGCGCGGTCCGGATGGTCGACGTTCGGGAAATCGATGAGGCTCAGTCCGACGGCAAAATCGAAGGGGTCGACGTCGTTCCGATGGGCACCGTCGACGAAGCCTCGAAGGCTTGGGACAAGGAAATCCCCGTCATCACCATCTGCCGTTCGGGTCGGCGCTCAGGGCGGGTCGCGCTCGAGCTCGAGAAGCTTGGATTCAAGCGCATCGCCTCGATGCGGGGCGGCATGGTCGCCTGGCAAAGCCAGTAGTACGGCTATTTTCGCTGGGCCGACGCGGGAACCGCGAGCCAGGCTTCGACGTCTTCCGGGCGAACAGGGTCGTCTCCGCGGAGATAGCGCGCGAGGTATGGGAAGCTGTCCGTTCCCCAAAAGAGCTCATCGTCGACGATCATCGTCGGCACGCCGAAGACACCAATCTCGATGGCCTCCCGACTGGCCTGTAAGAGACGTTGCTTGATTTCGGGATCCCTGATGCGATCGAGCGCGTTCGGAACGCCCGCGCCGGCGCAAACTTCAGCGACGACTTCCGCGGAGCCCATGTCACGGCTCTCGGCCCAGGTTGCATGGAACAAGTCGGTCACCAGGCGCTCGCGGGTCTGGTCATCCATGTCGAGCAGCGTTGCGCGGAGCGACGGAAGCGGATTGAACGGATGCGAAAACACGGGCGCAAACGGTACGCCGAGCTGCAACGCAGCCCGAATGCAGTCTTTGAACATGTAGATCCGTTTGGGCGCGATCTCTGCGGGCCCTTTGTGGCCAAACTCGTTGAGCAAGCCGGCCAATAGCGTGGCCTTGGGCTTCACACGCAACTCGTGCTCGTTCGCGAAGTCGCCGAGTTGCTGCCAGGCCAGGTAGCTGTAGGGCGAGATGTAATCGAAATGAAAACGAAGGACGCGCTTCGGCATGCGTCTCGTCGAATACCCATGATACCCGTGGAGCACAAGGCGAAAGGGATGCTAGCCTCCGCGCATGTTCGAGGTGGTCACGGTCGTCGTCCTCGTCGTCGCCTGCTTCGTCACAGCCACCATCTCGGGAATTTTGGGCATGGCAGGGGGAGTCACCCTGCTCGGCGTGATGACCGCCCTACTCCCCGCACCTATGGTCGTGCCCTTACACGGCATTGTGCAGCTGGCCTCCAATTGGACGCGAACCTGGGCCTTTCGCCGTCACGTCCGGTGGCCGATCTTCTTCGCCTTCATGGTCCCCGCCGTCGGGGGCGTGGTCATCGCGGCGAATATCTGGGCCGATCTGAAGCTGACCTGGTTCCGCGCATGGATCGGAGCGTTCATCTTGCTCTTCTTGCTCTGGCGCCGGTACAAACCGAAGCTTCGAAATCCACCAATCTGGTCGTACGCGTTCCTGGGGCTCGCGGCGGGGCTGCTCGCGATTTTCGTCGGCGCGACCGGCCCATTTCTCGCTCCGTTCTTCCTACGGGACGATTTCGACAACGAGCAGGTCATCGCGACCAAAGCGGTTTGCCAGACCTGGCTGCACTTGCTGAAAATTCCGGCCTTCCTAGCGTTGGGCTTCGACTACCGGCCCTACGCGCCAGTGCTCGTCGGCTTGGTGGTTGCGGTGATCGGCGGCACGTACTTCGGCAAGCACTTGTTAAGTCGAATCTCGAAGGAACGCTTCGTATTCTGGTTCCAGCTGGTTCTCGCGATCCTCGCTGCCTACCTGATCCTCTCGACGCTTCGCTGACGCTCAGGTCCCCAGGATCGTAGCCGCCACGGTCCGCTTTCGGCGCGGGCCGTCGAGCTCGCAAAAAAATACGTTCTGCCAAGTCGACAGATCGAGCTTGCCGCCTCGAATCGGAATCGACTCGCTCGGACCAATGATGCCGGCCTGAATGTGCGAAGCCCCGTTTCCATCGATCCGATCGTGGAGCCAGACCCCCTTTGGAACGAGCTTATCGAGGCAGCGCACGACGTCTTTCCCAATGTTCGGGTCGTCGTTCTCTTGAATCATCAGCGCAGCGGTCGCGCCGTGAGCGTAAAGCGCACAGAGCCCCTCCTGGATGCCAGAAGTACGAACGAGTCGTTGGGCCTCGAGGGTGAAGTCGACGAGCTGGCGCTCGCTCGTCGTGGAAAGCGTGATCGTCTCGGTGAAGAGCTTCATCGCACACTCTTAGCTTCGTAAGAAGTCGTTGGCCACCGAGACGAAACGCCCCGGAAGAGAATGCACGTCGGGCAAGAGCATCCAGCCGTGCGGGCCAAACATCTGCGTGAGATACGCTTCCCCTTTGTCGCGTACAGCGAGCGCGAGACAATGAACCCCCCGCTCTTGGGCCTCTCGAAGGGCCTGGCGCACGTCCTCAACACCGTAGTGGCCCTCGTAGTGATCGTAGTCCGTGGGTTTAGCGTCCGTCAGGAGCAAGATGAGGCGGCGGCGAGCGCCGCTCCGGTCCAGCACCTCGAGGGCATGCCGAACGGCTGGACCGATGCGCGTGTAACCTGCGGGCGCGATCCCATGGAGCCGTTGCAGCCCAAGACGGGTCGAGTCATCGAACCCCTTGGCGAGCAAGAACCGGCAATCGCGCCTCGTGTTGCTGTAGAAGGCGCCGATCGAAAGCTTGGCGGACGTCGGCTCGAACGACTCGACGAGCACCTGAGTCGAATCGCGGACGACATCGAAGATCCGTTTCCCCGAAACCCAGGAATCGCTCGAGAGGCTCGCGTCAACCAAGATCAGCATGGCGAGCTCGGAGTCATGAACCTTCCTACGCACGTAGATCCGCGGGTCAGGGTGCCGGCCCGCCATCAGGGTCGCCTGCCGATCGACCAGCGCGTCGATGTCGATTTCGCTGCCGTCGAGCTGACGGTTGCGCCAGCGGCGTTCGAGCTCCAGGCGCTTGAGCTCCGCTTGAAGGCGCAGCACGTCTCCGTGAAGTCGGCGGCTCGCGGCGGCAACGGCAGATGCAGGACCACTCGGTGGCGAGATCTGCTCATTGACCGTGCACCAGGCGTCGCGGTACGCGCGACGCCTGAAATTCCATTCAGGATAGCGATGGGCGCGAGTCGAAGCCGCCTCCTCCTCGAGGTCGGCCGTATGCAGACCGGCCCGCAGATCGGCGCGGTAGACCGATTGCGCGGTTTCGGACGTCCGCGTCAGCTTGCTGAGCTCCAGCTCCTCGAGGGCTTCCTCTTGTTCGGCGAGCTGGTCGGAGCCATCGAGCTGCTTTCGGCCGCTCTGATATTCGGTGGCGGTGTGGACCTTCTCGAACGAGTGGACCAGCGGATTGTCTTTGTCCTTCTGTGACTCGAGGTCGACGTACTCCACGTCGGTTGGTCGGCGGCGCATCTTGCGTTCTGTGCCACTCGGCAGGTTGGCGTGTGGATCGTCGGGAGGCTCGAGAGACGCGTTCCAAGCGATGCCGGGCGGCATGAGCAGACCCCACGGTGACCTATAGTCAGCTGAGGCCCTTCGCTTGGAAAGCTTCTCGAGTGCCTGTTCGAAGTCCATCGAAGCGTCGGCGAGACTCCGTGGGCTGTGGCCTGCCGTCGCCGCGTCAACGAGCTCGCGAGTCAAGGTCGAGACACCGGAGGCGTCGACGAGAAGCCCCGAGTCAGGTCGCAAGATCGCCCGGCAGGCATTCGAGAAGCAGCGCAGATCAGCGCCTTGCTCATCAAATTGGAATCGCTCGCTCGAAATTGCCGTACAGCGATCGACGAGAGACGCTGCGCCGGGATAGCGTGCCACGATCTCTTGATGGACAGTCGGAATGGCGATCAGCATCGCCACGGCACGCCGCCGATTCGACCAGTCGTGGCCGGCGACAAATTCGAGCTCCGACGAGGTCACGCCAACGACAACCCGGTAGAGGTAGAACGACGCCTGCTCCTCCGGGTCAGCAAGCCAGGTAACGCTCTGAGGCAGAATCAGTCGTCCGGGCCCGGCACCGCCCATTGCTCTCCCGGCGACGACTTCCCACTTCGTCCCGGTGAGCAAATTGCTCAAGGTCTCGAAGCGGGCGGTCAGGGATTCCAACGGTGACACCTCAGCGTCGGTCCTCGGGCTGCGACCCGTCATTCGCCGGAACGAGCGATAGAGCCAAGCAAACGCGCGCTGATCCCAGTCCATCAGAACATCAGGTTGGCTAGGTCCTGCAAGGCTTCCAATTGGGCCTGATCGTCCGTGATCGGTTGCACGACCGCTGCGTTGCAGGCGACCCTCGGAGCGACCCCGCTGGAAATGAGCTTGCCGGCGGTCACCAGCAGTCGAGTCGACGCGGTCTCTGCGAGCTGGAGCTCATCCATGGCGCGCACCTTGCTCGCGAACTCGACGAGTCGCTTGGCCGGGCCGTTTTCGAGCTTGGCTTCGTGCGCCACGATCTCGGTTTCGACCTTGGCTTCCGGATACGAGAACCGCTGCACGACGAAGCGCTGCCGGGTCGACGGCCGGAGCTCTTTGAAGCCACGCGCGTAACCCGGATTGAAACTTGCGACGACCATGAAACCCTCGGGCGCGGATAGAGTTTCGTCGAGACGGTCGATGTAGAGCTCGCGCCGATGATCGGTGAGCGAATGGAGGACCACGATCACGTCCTCTCGCGCCTCGATGATCTCGTCGAGGTAGAGAATGGCGCCCGCTCGCACCGCCCGGGTGACCGGCCCATCCTGCCAAACCGTCTCGGCGCCCTTGATCAGGAACCGCCCAACCAAATCGATCGACGAGGTCTCGTCGTGGCAGGCCACCGTGATCAACGGCAAGTCGAGTTGGGCCGCCATCGCTTCGACAAACCGCGTCTTGCCACAGCCGGTGGGCCCAGCAAGCAAGAGCGGTAGCTTTTGGCGATGGGCGTGCTCGAAGAGCTCGACCTCTCGGCCGACCGGACGATACCAGGGCGGGGTTGGCCTCATTCCGCTGGGACCGCTGCCCTGAGGCCCGTGGGGATGGGCTCTTCGACGTCGCCCACAGGCCAACCATAGCGAATGAAATTGTAGATGAATGCTAGGATGCCCGACGTAAAGAGCGTCGCCGCCAGGATGAGCCCAATGAAGTGGACCTGCAGCTCTCGCTGAACGTCGAGGAACTCCATGCCCGCGCGGCGCTCGAGGTAGACCTGGGCTACGCCGGCAATGCCGAACGCAACCGTCATGGCGGTCATGCCGATGTTGGTCGACCAGAACGCATAGATCGCGCTCGGCGTATCGAAGAGCTTGCGACCCGTCAGCTGCGGCAAAGCATAGGTCATGATGGCCAGGACCAACATCGCGTAGGCGCCCCAGAAGGCCATGTGACCATGCATCGCCGTCACCAGTGTGCCGTGCGTGTACAGGTTCACCTGCGGAAGCGTGTGTGCGATGCCGAGGAAGCCGGCTCCAACGAACGACATGACACAGGTACCCACCGTCCAATAGAGTGCGATCCGGTTTGGATGGTTTCGACCGCCCTTTCTCGCGAGCGCGAGTCCGTAAATCGCCATGCCCAGGAACGCGAGCGGCTCGAGGGCGCTGAAGATGCCACCGATCCAGAGCCAGTAGTTCGGCGTGCCAATGAAGTAGTAGTGGTGGCCGGTGCCGAGAATGCCCGACAAGAAGGTGAAGCCGACGATGACGTAGAGCCACTTCTCGACGATCTCGCGGTCGACGCCGGTGAGTCGGATCAACAGATACGCGAGAATGCCGCCCATGATGAGCTCCCAGACGCCTTCGACCCAGAGGTGAACGACCCACCAGCGCCAGAACGCATCGTGTGTCTGATGATCGGTCGGGATCATGCCCGGCAGGTAGAGGACGGCCGCCATCAGCAGACCGAAGAAGAGCACGATCGAAGTCGTGGTCATTTTGGGGGCCTTCCAAATGGTCATGCCGATGTTGGCGACGAAGAGAAGAACGTCGACGACGACCAGGTAGTCGAGGGGACGCGGGATTTCGAGGAACTTGCGCCCCTCCCACCAATTGAAGT
>CAMYMX010000040.1 GCA_947259605.1 uncultured Polyangiaceae bacterium
GCAGCCCCACAATAGCTTGCTCGGGCGAGCTGGCCATCGGTCCGTGAATGGGTTAGGCCCATTCTCGGATGTCCATTGACTGATCACCCGTACACGGGCCTTTCCGCCCATACTGGGCCTGCTCTCTATGATGGGCCTTCGGGGCGCACCCGGATGGAGCGAGTTCGCGTGTTCCGCCAGGACCGCGGGCCGATCGAAGTCGAGGTGTATCGTGTCGTCAACGTCGCGGAGAATCCTGAGCTTCGAGGGGAGGCTCTCCAGGGCACGCTGCACAGGCTCGACGACGGCGAGGTCATCGATGTGCCGTTCATCTACCACGACCCTGTCGATCAGCGGTTCGTGCTCGTGATTCCCCACGCGGCCCGAGGCAGAGAGCTTGCCGAGCGGGCCAATCTCTTGGACTCGCTGATGAAGGAGCATGGGGAAGAGGTGCCCGACTACGTTCGGCACTTCGTGATCGTCTATGGTCGCCACGGACTTGGACGGTACCTCGACCATCTGGAGACCATGGAGGTCGACGACGCGGAGCTCGAGCCGCTCGACGCGCCGCCGTTGGCACGGCTCCCATCCCCTTCCCTTTCAATCCTGCTGCCGCCTGCGGAATTCTGGGACCATGCTTCGACCGAGCTGGCGCCGCTGATCGAAGACGAAGAGCTTTGGATCTTCGTCCAAGTGAACGCAGATGAACAAGATACGTTTGAGGAGGCCAGCAGCGATCTTCTCATTCAGCTCAAAATGGTCCACCAGTTGGCGATCAGCATCCTCGCGCTGACGGACCAGCAGTCCAACGCCGTTCGTCGCGCGTATCTCAATCCGCAGCGCTCCGCCGACCGACGGATACTAGAGGTGCTGCGGCGCGATTTTCACGCGACCGTCGTCGTCTATACCAAGCATCGCACCCTGCTTCGTTCGTTCCGGCTGAACGCCCCACGTGCGGCCAATACCAAGATCATCCTCGATCGCAGCGAGCTCGCCCCTCAGGCGCCGCCTGATCGTTGGGAGGAGGCCGTTGGCGCCTGCCGCCTGATGCCGCTTCCCATCCGAAGGACCGACCATCCGTTTGCGCTCGAGGACCTGGCGTCGAGCGCCGCAGAGGCGCTTGAACGGTTGGAGCGACTCGAGGCCTGGACCAGTTCGGACAGGGTCGAGGAAGCGCTCCTGGTCATGAGCGTTCCGACGACGGTGTTCGAGCTATCGCGGCGCAGGCTGGTCTCCGATGCCGTTGGGTTCGGCCTGGCGATGTCCAACGAGCTTTTGGCTCAGGCCGTGGGGTTCGGTTTGGGTTCGAACGTGCAGCGGGTGGTCGCCGTCCTGGCGCAGAACTTCGAGCAAACCCTGTCCGCTGCGTCTGGACACGGCCTCTCCGACTCGCAGATTCAAGCCAATTGCAAGGCGTTGGCGAACCTTTGCGAGATCCACGGTACTTCGACCGCACCCGAGCTTTCGTGTAACATGGACCCTTAGGGAACTCTGACGAACCAATCATGCGGCTCGGCATATTTAGCGACGTACACGCGAATCTCGAAGCGATGTCCTCTGTCATGGAGGCCTACGGTACCGAGGATATCGACATCTATTACTGCTTGGGCGACGTGGTCGGCTATGGGGGCAGCCCGAACGAGTGCGCCGACATCGTGCGCGACGTGGCTGAGGTGACCATCCTGGGAAACCACGACGCCGCGGTCGCGGGCCGAATGGACTACTCGTACTACTACGAGGCCGCCCGAGAGGCGCTAGACCTGCACGCCCGCTCGCTGACTCCGGAGAACATGGCCTGGCTCAAGCAGCTTCCATACAAGCACATCGTGGAAGGCACCGGCGTCGACTTGTGTCATGGCTCTCCGGTTCGGCTCGAGGAATTCGAGTACATCTTCGCACCCGACCAGGCGGCCGAGTGCCTTCCGATTTGGAATGAGCTCGGCCACATCACGTTCATCGGGCACTCGCACCTGTGTAAAGTGTTCGCGCTTCGGCCCGGCGACGTGGAAGAGTTGCCGGCCGAGGATTTCACGCTCGAGGACGGAATCAAGTACATCGTCAGCGTCGGTTCGGTCGGCCAGCCTCGTGACTACGACAATCGCGCAAGCTACACGGTGTACGACAGCGACACCCGCTCATTTCATTTCAAACGAATCGAGTACGACATCGAAGGCGCCGCATCAAAGATCTTCGGGGCCAAGCTCGAGCGAAACTTCGGGCAACGACTCTTCATCGGCGTCTAGTCGTCGCCCCTTGAATCGTCTTTCGAGGCCGCAGGAGTTCGTGCCAGATCGGAAAGCCGTCCGCCGGTGCGTCGACGGCCGGCGTTTGCATCGACCCGAGGGAGCACGCGTACGCTCGCGGCGGCCGGCGCTTGTCCAGGCGAGCTCGGACGTTCGAGATTGATGCGGGGTCCGCGCCGACGCACTTCAGGCTCGCGCCGATGGGTTCGATCGCGTCAAAGGCCTCGTCGATCGTACGAACGGGTACGATCGTTACGTTTCGGTAGCCGGGGCTCCAGCGAATCGCCTGCGCAGAGCGAATCGCCAGCCCGTAGCTCGCGCCTCGAATCAGGGTGCCTTCGACCTCCGCGACCCCGCGCCACTGTCCTTGTTCGGCGCCAATCGACGCAGGCAGTGGGCCCCGAGGCAAGGTTCGATTCATGGGATCGAGGCCTTCTTGAGCTAGGCAAACGGCAAAATCCAGCGCCGATCGTTCGGTGACCGCTTCGACGAAGACCAGCTGCGGGGAGAGGCATCCGCGCTGGTCGTATGCGCAGATGTCGAGCGCCAGATTGGCGATGGTGTTGCTCCGCTGCGGATCGCCCAGTGCTTCAGCGCCACAGTAGGCCACGCTCACGCCATGCCCGTGAGGGATGATCGAGCGGGGCCCGACGCGCGACGCCATCGCGGCAATCGTTTCGTCGCTGCCGTAGACCGACACCGCCTCGGCGCGTTCGACGAGCGCTGTTTCGCGCTCCACATCGCCCCCCGGAAACGCCACGACGTCCACGGCCGCACCCAGATTGTCGTGGGATCGGCGCAGGGCGTCTCTCAGCATCGCTGGAAACGTCAGTTCCTTCGAGGAGGCTTTGACGAGAACAGGAACGCCGAAGAGCAACGGAACGACGATGCCCCGTACCGGAGCGGTGAAGACGTTGCCCGCAAGCACGACGGCCAGCATCGCGATCGGCGCAGACAGCGGCTCGCTCACGGCATCGGCGGCCCGTGCGAGGGCCAGCAGGGTATCTTCTCGAATGGTGTCGAGCGTCGTCCGGCCCGCCCAATCGACCATCGGAACGCTCAAGCCCGTGGCTTTGGAGAGTTTAGGGCCCGCCTGCCCAGCGTGCCTCTTCACAGCCTCAGCCGCTTCGGCGAGCCACTGGGCTCGTTCCGCAGTGCTCGCTGTGCGCAGGGCTCTGCCTGCATTCAGCACCGCGGTGGCGCGACCCCGGATCGTAAGGGCGTCGTCGGTCAACGCGCCCCCAGGGCTTGGTCCGCGGCCAGCGAGCAGCCCCGCGGTATGGCCCCGGGAGCCCGTCCGAGCACGACGATTCCGTCTTGGACACGCTTTGCCAAGTCCGCGGTTTGAATGCAGCAAACCGAATCTAAGTTCGCGGTGTCGTCGATTCGGAGAATGCCGACCTTGTCTGACTCAACGGGCTGGAGTGTGTCCGGGTCGACCGGCGTTGCACGCACCCAGGGCGGCACCCAGAGCCTCCGACGTCCCGCCGGTCCTCGAATGGCTTCCCGCAGGGTCGTCTCGTACAGCTGCGAGCTGAGCTCGGTCGCTCCAAACTCGTTGATGATGAACGGAGCCGCGATGCCGTACCGATCGCTGATGGCCTGGAGCAGCACATCGGAGTCCACTTCACGGGAGCGGCCCTTATAGCCGCCGGTTTGCATGACTCGGCTCCCCGGTGCGAGCTTGAAGCGCCGCTGGCCGAGACCGTCCTCGGCATGAACGAAGGCAAACGACGTGCCGAGCAAGGCGATCGGCTCTCCTGCAGATTCCGCGCGGCTGAGCACGGCCGTCAGTCGATCGAGATCCAGCGCTCCGTGGCGCCAGGCCCAGGTGCATTCGGCCCCGAACCATTCCGCAAATCGAGTGAGCATGTATTCGAGCGAGGAGTCCGGCGCTTCCTTCTCGTGCGGAGCCAGCATCAGCAGTCGGATCTGGCCGACGTCAGGAAAGAGCATTCGTTGCGCAGCCGCACGCGCGGCTAGGTCGTATAAGCTCAGGTCGCCATAGGCGTGGACGCTTCGCTCCGACGAGGTCGTGCCGGAGCTCAAAAACACTCGAACGTCGTCTTCTTCCGCGTGCGCTGCAATTCGCCGAAACCGAAAGACATCGGTTGGAAGTGCCGCAGGCCAGTGTCCCTGGCGTTGCAATCGCCCGTACTCCGGGATGCGGCCCGCCTGCCATGTTGCGAGGTCCTCGATCAGCCCGTCCCGGAGTGCAGGATCGACTTCGCCGCCACTCTCGAAGTGCGCGATCATCGCTTCGATGCGGTCCTTGAGGTCGCTTCGACGGCTCATGGGCCCCCTAGCGCGGCTCGCAGCGACGCGACGAAGCCTTCGAGCTGTTCGTCGTTCACGGTGATCGGCGGGGCCAGTTGGATCACGTCGGCCTCCGCGCCAGCGGGGAGCACGAGGTAACCGCGTTCGAGGAGCGCACGGCTGACGTGCAAGGCCCGCATGCTGCCCTCCAGTTGCAGCCCGAGCATCATTCCTGCTTGACGCACTTCGTTCACCGAGGCGAGTTGCTCGGCGCGCAGCATCGCAGCGAACGCCTTGCCTCGATCGACGGCTTTTTGCGCAAGCTCATCTCGTTCAATCAACTGGATGCTCGCGAGCGCGGCTGCAGAGCCCAGCGGGTCTCCGTAAAACGTGCCCGTATGAATCGCCTCGCGGTCCGGGTCACCCCAAGCTCGCATGACGTCTTCACGCCCGATGCATGCGCTGACCGGTAGTCCGCCGCCCAGCGCCTTGCCCGCACAGATCAGATCCGGGATGACGCCCTCGTCCACCGACCTCCACCAGGCGCCACAGCGCCCGAGGCCGGTGAAGATCTCATCGACGATGAGAAGGGCACCGTTCTTGTTGCTCACCCGGCGCAAGGCTTCGAGAAAGCCCGGCGGTGGAAAGCGCACCCCGGCGCGCCCCTGAACGGGCTCGACGATGACGGCGCCCACGCGGCTCCAGTCTTCGGGAAGCCTTTTGAGTGCCGCTTCGACGCCCAAATCTGCGCCGGGCCATGCGGCAAAGTGTACGTCGGATTGCAGCTGCCCCACGAACGGTTCGCGAAAGCGCTTGGCGAAACCGGATACCGCGAGCGGACCGTAGTTGAGCCCGTGGTAGCTGCCTTCGAACGCGACCACGCCGGTCTTTCCCGTCGCCATCACGGCTGTTTTGAGCGCCGCGGTGACGGCATCGGCACCGCTCAGCGAGAGCATGGCTCGGGCTTGCGGCCACGGAGCTAGCGTGCAGAGCTTCTCGAGCAGTTTGATCTTCACATCGGACGGGTGCAGGTCGCCCAGTGCGTGTAAGAGCCGATCCGCTTGTCGTTTGACGGCTTCGACGACCTCGGGATGACGATGCCCTACGAAGGCCACCCCGAATCCCGAGGTGAGGTCGACGTATCGATTGCCATCGGAGTCGACCACGTTCGCGCCCTGCGCTTCGACCCAGACGATGGGATCATGACTTGCACCAGTATGCTCCTCACGTCGTTTGCGCCGAGTCGTGAGCGCAGGGCACTCACTCTTGGCGAGACGCTCGACCCAAGATCGACCCGCGGCCGATGGGATCGGGTGTCGAATCGATGGAAGCGCGTCGCCGAGTTGCACGCGGGTGTCTTAGCACGGCGCCGGTCGCGGTGGTTGGCACGGCTTCGACTCGCCCACGCGATCCGCTATCGACCAAACGGTTTCGGCTTCCACGGATAGAAGACGAAACCTCGCTCACGCGCCTTGCGGAGCATGTCGTGACCGTCGATCAGAAGTACGTCGATCTCCATCTCGTGCTGTTTGCTGGTCTCGATGAGCTCCTTGATGATCGCCGTCACGTTGTCCCGGTAGTTGTCGGTGATCCGCAGGCCGATGGCCGGCGTTGGGTTTCCTACTTTGCGGGCAACCTCGCAGTACGAGGCCCATTCGATCTCGAAAAAGCCTCGTAGGACGTCGGCCATGGCTTTGAGCCAGTCTTCGTCTGGTGCGTCCCGGAGCTCCACCAGCTTGATTCCGTCTCCAATCGACGGCGCCGGGATCCGTGTCGGTTTCTCCTCGGGCGGCTTCGCGTCGGGCACCGTGTCCTCCGCCGGAGGTACCGTCGCTGCCTTCGCTTTGGGTGTCACAGGCGGCGGCGCGACCGGCTGAATCGGGGGTAGATTCAGTTTGTGCGGCTCCAACGACGGCAAGGGCTGAGCGGCTGGCGCGGTCGGCGCGTCGGAGTAGAGCCTTGCTGCGGTGGAGCTCAACGGACGCTCCGAGTCATCTTCCGTTCCGTCTTTCGACGTGACGACCGACGGAGGGGTAGCCGGCACAGACTGCTCTTGGGCCGTCGGGACGGTGCTCGCTGCGCCGTAGGTTCCGCCTTCGCCGAGCCGAGCCGAATCTGCAGACACCTCCTCGACCTTTGCACCGGACGGTTCGCTCTTGGGCTTGTGGGCCGGACGTGAGCTCTTGCGCTGCATCTTCGGAGCTTCGTCGATTTTCGGCGCCGCGTGACTTGGGTTGAGCGCTGCGCGCGGCTGGGTCGGAGGCTCGCTGTCGAATACAATCGGATGCGGCTGCGTCGGCAGATCGCTGACGCGCTCGATCTTCTCGATCTGGCCGGGACTCATGCTGTACAGGGTCGAGATCCGCTCGACGGGCGGAGGGAACGAGCTGCGAGTCGCGGGTTTCTCCGAGCCAGGAGGAGGCGGTGGTCGCGACGTACGGAACGGACCCGTGCTGTCCATCTCACGAAGGATCGACTTGAGCTCGTCGCGCGCGTACTCCAAGGAATGCGCCGTGCCGATGTCGATCACGACGAACGCGTATTCGCGCGTCCATGCATGGCGCAAGATGTCTCCACCAATCGCGCGGTGGGTCGCCACCGTCCCGTCGTTTTCGAGCCAATCGAATTGCTTGGCTGCGTTCTTGAGCTCGGCCTGCGAGCTGAACACCGCGAGGGCCTCTTCACCGTCCGCGTTGATCAGGGTGCGGAACCCCTCGGCGCGCGGCTCCCAGGTCGCCAACCACACGGGTCTCAGCGAAAGCGCCCCAAGGGCTTCGGACTTGGGCCCCGCACCTTCCGCACCCGCGCTGAGGAGCATGCGAAATGCGCCGCTGCCCCGATCGTCTACTGGGCTCTCCATCCCGATCACACCATCCGTTTCACATTGTAATCGTGAACGAAGACCGGAACGCAAGTTTTCTCAGACCCTTGACAGGTCCCTATCCGCAGCTAGGCTCCGCGCCTCATTTCCGGGCCCAGATAGCTCAGTTGGTAGAGCAGTGGACTGAAAATCCTCGTGTCCCTGGTTCGATTCCAGGTCTGGGCACCTAGGCCGGCCGGCGCCGACGCCTCATCAGAAGGACGAACAACGCCAAGCTGGCCCAGGTTGCCGCGTGCGAACGAGGCGACACCACCCCACATCCACACCCACTCGGAGAAGGCACCGTGGCGTTGTGCTCCGCGAGGGCCCGATGGATGGCCGCCGAGTTGTCCTGCACGACCGTTGGAGGGCCACTCGTCGTCAGCGATAGGACCAGCGCATTGGCGGGCGGTGCATCTTCATCCCCCACCAGGAAGGGCCAGGGGGCGCCCGGGTTGAGGCGCACGACGCGGCCGTCCTCGAGCTCGAAACGAGACGGGGCCTCCCAGATGTAGACGCTTCGGTGACACTCGATCACCCGACGCGCCGTGTGGATGTTCGAGATATCTGGCAGATCCGGGTTGAAGTCGAACAGGGGATCGAGGTCCATTTCGGGCGCCGAGAGCGTCGTATAAAGGCGAGTGACGTAGGGACGCGAAAGCACGAGCTCCTGCGTGGCGATCATCGGCTCGACGACTTCCTCGCCTAGGTCTTCGACGAACGCTTGCTTGTCCAGGCCTTCTACGGCCGCGGGGTTGCAGGCCGGGCATCTCAGGAAGTCATCGACGTCGACGCTGTCAGGAAGAAAACGATCGACCAGCGCCCGGTAGCCGTCCCAGCCCAAGAATCGGCTGCTGCTCTCGAACACCAGCTCGGATGCAGAGAGAACGTCCACGCTCATCCGGAGCGCCTCCCAATCGGCTCTCTCGAAATCGAAAATCAGCATGCCTTCATAGTCCAAGCTCGGACCCGCGCGCTCCGACACGAAACCCTGACCGCCGGCTTCGTTTGCCGCCGCGATCACCACTTGGTTGTAATTCCCGGCGCCGTTGAGCCAGTTGATGAGCGCTTGGTTCAGCTCGAGCCCTTTGTAGTTGACCGGAACCGCGCGGCTGTCGCCCAGCACCCAGACCATCACGCCCATGTCGTCGTTTGCGGCGACAGCGGTCGGCCGAATCGGGATCATCGGTTGGTCGGACTCGTAGGTGATCCACACCGGGCGAATGGTGCCCGTGTCATTTCCTTTGGTGAGCCGGAACGCGAGTAGATTCATCGCGTCTTGAAGGTATTCGCCGAGCAGGTTCGCGATGTCATCTGGATCTCCGCCCGGGGGCACCACGTCATACCCTTCCAAGGTCAGCCATTCGACCGCGACGTCGCCGATCTTCTCCGAGCTCGCTTTCGGTTCGATGACGACGTAGTCGTAAGGACCCACCGTGCCCGATGCGAGGACGTTGACGCCACCGTTGCCACCGGCGCCGCCGGAGCCGCTGTCGGTGAAGGTGCCTCCTGGTGCGGAGCCGCTCGACGCGGAATCGCCACGCGGTTGCTTACACCGGCCTTGGACTTCCGTGGTGAAGGTGTACTGGGGGTTGCTCGCTTGCTGGAGCCGGCCGAACGCCAGATCCGACGATACTTTCACTTCTGGAATCCCGGGCACGGGGAGCACCCAGGCGAACTCTTCGGAGGGGCCTTCGTATTGGATCTGAACGACCGCGGTCACCGTTTGATCGGCGTTCTTCGCGAAGATGATGCGCTCGGCAGCCTGGTTCACCGGCGCGGCGGCGGAACAAAAAAGCCCGCCCCAGGCTTGGGCAGGCTTGGGCTGGGCAATCAGGGCCAGCGCGAAGGCTGCGCCAAAACCAAGGAAAAGGTGAATTCGAGACATTTTTGTCATCCTTTTGAGGCGCGGGGCGCAGGTTGGCACAGAGGAAACCGGTTCACCTTTGAGAGGAGCAAGGGCCGTGCCAGTACTAGCGGCCGAGGGTCGTCGCCGTGTTGGCTGCAGGCACATCGGCGCCGTTACGAAGCCCCAAGTAAAGCGCGGCCACGAGCAGGGTCCCCAGGGGCGCGCCAAACAAAAGACCGATGCCGCAGAACATGGCCGAGCCCGCGAAGATCAGCATCGCGAGCACGCCGATGCCGATGATTCGCCAACGTTTGCCGCGCGCAATACGCCACGAATAGATGATGGCCTCGACGGGGCCCGCGTCGTCGTTGAACGCAAGCTCCGCTTGAATGAAGGTGATGCCAGTGAGGATGTAGACGTAGAGCGGCAAAAGCAGCAGGCTCGCCAATCCGAAGGGTCTCCCCGCGTCGTCGATGATCTCGCTCATCGGCGTCTCGAGATCGACCGGGCCAACGAAGACCAACCAGACGATGACGACGATGGGAAGAATAATCAGGGCGATTCCCAGTAACACCACCAGCGTCTGAACGATGTACTTCCCGATCTTCGAGAGTTGACTGAACAAAGTCCCGACGGTCGCTCGCTGACCGTGAAGACCCCGCATGGCCATCGCCCAAAGCCCGAGCGTGAAGACTCCGGAGATCACCAACTGGACCAGGTACAGAACGATTTGCACGATTACGTCCACGGCGACAAACACCGCGCTCGGGTCGGACCCTGATTTCTGAAACGCGCTGATCAGCCCCCAGACCAGGCTCAGCGCAAAGGGAACGCCCATTCCAATGAGCCAATACAGAAGCATAGCCAGCACCCAACTGCCGAGATCTCTCGACCAAGCCTCGGAGGCGCGGGAAAGCAATTCGGTGAGTGCGACCCGCTCCCGGCTCAGTGTGAAACCGAGCTTGACCGGTCGCGGTTCGAACGCGCTGGGTGCTGGCCCCGTTGGCTCGTTGGGAGGTTCCATCGTTGGAATGATTAGCATCTGGCCGATGGCCTGCGAAGAAAGTCATCTACTACTTTCTTCAAACCGGAATCGAAGGCGTGCAAAAGGGCTGCCTGATCGACGACTCAGAGCCCCTTTTCCCGAGTCGTGAAGAGACCTCGCGATCCTCGCTCTTGCATCGAAGAGCTGCGAGCACACCCTAAAAGGGGTCAGTCCCCTTTTAATTCCAACGGAAGCCCTCCATCGTCTGCTTGGCGCTGTAGCGGGGCACGAAGCCCGTGGCTTCGATGAAGGCCTTGTTGTCGATGACGATGGGGTACTTCACGTGGGCGACTGCGTCGTCGGGGAGGTACGGAAAGCCGAAGCGGCCGAGGACGCTCGAGTAGAGCGGCTCGGGGATCGGCACGGCCCGCTTGCCGGTGGCGGAACAGACGACGGACAGAGGCACCGGTGCAGGGCCAGCAACATTGAACACACCGCGGAGCTTTTTTTCGACCGCCAAGGTGATCGCTTCTTCGGCGTCCCACTCGTGCATGAGCTGGTAGAGTGGATCGAAGCCCAGCACCATGGGGACGCGGCTCTTCGAGAGGAAGCCGGCGAGGGTCCCGCCTCGGCTCGGACCGAGGAAGTAGCAGAGCCGGAGGACCGCCGTATTGAGCTCCGGCCATCGCCAGAGCGCGCTTCCAGCGTAGAGGTCCGCCGCGACCAGGTCGGCCAGCTCTTTGAAGGCCGCGCCCGCGAGCGGTGGTTCGTCCTCGGTGTGGTAGAGCGGCGAATCCGGGGTGGCGCCGTAAACGGTGTGGCGGCCGACGAACACCGCCTGCTTCACGCCGTACTCGTGACAGTACTCGAACAGCTTTCGAGTGCCGCCCAGGTTGATCCGGTAGCGCTCTTCTGTCGAAGTCGTGAAGTGAGTCACCGTCGCCATGTGAATGAGCGCATCGGGCCGTGAGATGCGAAACACATCCTCCGCAGGGCGTTTGCGAATGTCGGCCTGGTGCATTTCGACGCCTTCAGGCACGTCGGGCCATGGACGCCGATCGATGCCGACGACCTGGTAACCGCGCCGGACCAATCGGTATGCGACGCCGCGCGCCAAGGTGCCGCTGATTCCGGTGATCAAGATCTTCATCGCCTCTGCTCCTGGTCCGAATCCGGCATGCGCTCGAACATGAATGCCCGCGGGCGGGCGTCGAGCCCCATGCTGATGAGCCGCTCCATCGCATGACGAACCTCTTCGACGTACTGCGCGATGACGTGATCGGGCTCCGAGCCGTCTCCTTCGAAGTGCATCGGAGGCCCGTAGTACACCTGGCAGGCAACCGGCAAGGGAAAGAGAACGAGCTGGGGCGCGACCGGGACGAACGGACCGTTGAGCAACTTCGCGAGCCACTTGATGTGGAACATTTGGGGAAACGACTCCTCCCCTCCGATGAAGGCGCAGGGGATGACCGGGGTGCCGGTCTTGAGGGCGAGCCGCATGAACCCTGTGCCGAAGCGCACGAGCTTGTAGCGGTCTTTGTAGAGTTTCCCGGCGCCGCGGGCGCCTTCAGGGAATACGAGCACCAAGCGCTCATCGTTGAGCAGCTGCTCGCCATGCTCGGGCAGGCCGGTCAGATGGCCCAGCTTGCTCAGTGCCGGGCGCGCGAACGGCGAGCGCGTCAGGAAGTACTCGGCCATGCCCTGGCCGAGCCGAGGGGCTTCGTCGTTGAGTATCAGCGAGGTGAGAATCATTGCCGCATCGGCGCCAAGACCGCCCGAGTGATTGGGGATGATGAGCCCGCGTCCCGTCGCCGGAACGTTCTCGAGGCCGAACGCCGTTACCTTGAGGTAGTGACGGTAGACGTAGGCCATCGGCGAATACGCACGAACGAGAGCCTTCCGTGAGAGGCCAAAGCGATCAAAACCGTAATCGTCGAACTCGATCGGGAGGCGTTCTACGTTTCGCCTGACTTGGGGGTCATTTAGGAGTGACATGGTCCCGGCGTGTGGAGCTCGTTCGAGAGAATCCAATTCATGGATGTTGCCGCGCGCAGCCTGCGGCTCGGACGCCTACTTCATGGGCTTCCAGAGTGGGCGCTTGAAGCACCAAAGCGTCTGTCCCTTGATGCTACCGGCCGAAGTCACGAGCTCCCAGCCTTGCTCACCCATCTTGTTCGCTCGTTCGGTCACCTGCGCAACACCGTCCGCTTCGAAGCATTGGTACTGCCATTGGGCATTTTTGGGTGGACCGTCGGCCGCGACCGGGTTGACTCCTGCGATGAACGCGCCTGCGCCCAAAGCTCCCACGACAAACACAGCGATGACGATGGCTTTCATGACCATACCTCCTCCGAACTGCGCTTATAGCACGAGGCTTTGCACTTTCGCCTCGGACAGCCGCTGGAGGGCCGATAAGTATCAGGATTAATAGCGCATTCGCGGATCCTTGGTCTCGCCGCAAAGCATCCATTAGAGTGGAACAATGCACTTTCAGCGTATTCTATCACTCTTGCTTGGCTCCTCCCTCGTGCTCGCGATGGCTGCCTGCGGTAGCAGCTCGAGCGGTGACCCCTTCATCGGAACCGGAGGCACGTCCGGAGGCAGCGGGACGGGCGGCGTCGCTGGAATCGGAGGCGCCGCTGGAACCGGCGGCCTCGGTACCGGCGGCACCGGTGCAGTCGCTGGTACGGGCGGCACGGGCGCGGTGGCTGGTACGGGTGGCAGCTCGGGAGAGTGTTACATCATCCAATGCGACGGGCGCGTCACCGATTGCGGAAACTGCATCGATGACGACGGAGACGGTCTGGTCGACAACGACGATCCCGAGTGCCTCGGACCCTGCGACAACTACGAGGGCGAAGA
>CAMYMX010000041.1 GCA_947259605.1 uncultured Polyangiaceae bacterium
TGTTCGAGGGCGTCCGCGCGATCGAAGCTCAGGGCGTGCTCCCTCAGCACCCGAAGCTCGTCATCCATCTCCTGAATGATCATCGCGGTGCGCCAGGTCGATTCCTTCTTGGCTCGGAGGACGTCGCCGTAGATGTGGTCACCCACGTAGAGCACCTCGTCCCCTGCAAAGCCGAGCGCCCGCTGGAGGTCGGTGATGTTGCCTCCGCTGTAGACCCGGCCCCGAGACGGCTCCCGAATTTCGGCGCCGGTCTCTACGTCCACGAAAGGCGCCTTCCCCGTGAAGAATCTCGGCTTCTTCGAGAAGGTGCAAATGTAGTCGAGGTAGTTTTTCCAGCTCGGGTACTCCTCGAGGGCATCGCCCAGCAGGTACGACATCATCGCTTCGGTGTACTCGGGGCCCGAGTTGGTCAGCAGGAACAAGCGCTTGCCCGCGCTTCGAAGCTTGTGAAACAGCAGCCCGAGCTCGGGATCGCGATCGACGTAGCGTGGCAAATCCTGCACCACCACGTCGAGAATCGAGCCGTCCTGATGGGAGAGGTCCGCGCACTCCCGAATGTCGGCAAAGAGCTGACCGTAGTCGAGCGCGCCTTGGCATGGCTCGAGCTGCTCGATGACTGCCGCGTAGACCGCCACTTCGGACAGCGAGTACAGCGTGTCGACCCAGTGGTAGCGCCGCGTACCAGGACGCAGACGCCGGGTGTGGTACGCGCGGCGGCGCTCTTCCCGGCTGAGCTTGCGGAAGCCGTGATAGGCCGTCTTGACGTACCGGTGGCGGTCCATCTTGAGGACATTGCCGAGCTTGCGGTCGATCAACAGGCCGCGGATTGGGAAGTCGGTCCGGTACTTCATCAAGCGGAGCTCTTCCGAGTACCCCCGCTCGATGAGCTTGCTGACCGTCGCGTCGATGCTCAGGCGATCGATCTCCGCCTGGCGATAGATCGCCAGCGTGTAGTCCATGTCGAAGCCAACGGCTTTGACCTGGTCGAGCCGCATGTTGCGATTGCAGTAGACCCTGCGTCCCGCAGGTGGCGGAAAGACGCTCCCTGTAGGGGAGTCGAACTCGGGCGCGGGGAAACGCTCCTGCAAGGAGTCGCTCAGTTGTCGGCGGGATAGACCGCGACGCGCTTGCCGGTGCGGCCGCGACGTTCGAACTTCACCACGCCATCCACTTTGGCCCAGAGCGTGTAGTCTTTGCCCACGCCCACGTTCGCGCCGGGATGAAATGTCTGGCCGACCTGGCGAACCAGAATGCTGCCTGCGGGGACCGTTTGGCCGCCAAACACTTTGACGCCACGGTACTGAGGCTTGGAATCGCGGCCGTTACGGGATGAGCCCTGACCCTTCTTATGTGCCATGGCGCCTCCTTAGCCTTTCACGCTCTTGATGCGGAGCTCGGTGTACGGCTGCCGGTGACCGCGACGGTTCCGATAGCCCTTCCGGCGCTTCATCTTGAAGACGATGATCTTCTTGGCCAGATCTTGAGCGACGATTTCGGCCGTGACTTTGGCGCCGCCGACGTGAGGCTTGCCCACTTCGACCTTCTCGCCGCCGACCATCAAGATGTCGGTGAACTCCACCTTGGAGCCGACATCACCTGCCAGCTTTTCGACGCGAATCGTGTCGCCTTCGGCAACGCGATATTGTTTTCCGCCTGTTTGAATGACCGCGTACATAGATGAATCCATCAGTCCCTGGGCTTCAGGGGCGCGTAGTCTAAGGGCTGCGGACTGGCCTGCAAGTCAAAACCAAGCCACCCTCAATCCCCTCGTCACGGCTGAGCCAAGCTCCCTGAATCACGAGAGAAATTGCCCTTCTGGCAGGTCGGCCCGAAGGGTCGGCCGCTTCGGGTCGAAGATCAGTGCGAGGACGACGATCGAATACTCGAAGACCTGCAGCCACGGGGGCATTCGCCAAACCCCCTGGCTGACCCAGAGGTCGAGCGGCGCGTACGCACAGAGGACGGCGACGCTCCAAAACAGGCCCGCCGAGCCACCCGCGATCAGCTCGAGCGGAAGCAACCAGGCTAAGTACCAGGGATGAACCTGCGGGGAGAGAAGCAGGACCGACCAAATCAGGAATCGCGCAGCCGCCACGCTCGGCAATCGACGCTTCACCACGACGGCGCTCAGCACGAGGAAGGCCAGCACCATCATGGCGCGCGCAGCGAGATCGGCGGAGGTGTCCCCCAGGGCCTGGCGGCTCACCCAGTCGGCGAGCACAAAGAGGCTTTCGTTGCCACGCCAACGGCTTGCGAACTGCCATGCGCCGGAGACGGGATCGACGGGAGCGCGCGAAACGACGAGGGGCACGAGCAAGAGCACAGAGGCGAACGCGGCGCCCAGAAGGGCCTTGGGCCGTCGCACGAAAAGCGGAAGAAGCGCCAGGCCAACAAACTTGAGCCCAACGGCTGCAGACACTGCCAGGCCGGCTCGAACGTAGCGCTGCTGTGTGAGGGCCCAGGCCGTGACCAGCAGGGCGAGGCCGCAAAGAATGTCGAGGTGACCGTTGAGCGCGCTCTCGCTCAGCAGCAGCGGGTTGAGGGCGAGAGCCAAAGGAGCCCGCGAGGACTTGCTGATTCGCGCGACAAACGCAGCGGTGACCGCCTGAGCTAGAAGTGCCAGGAGCTTGACCGTCCAGGCCTGCCCACCGACCCAGGCCGCAAACAGGAAAATCAGCTGGGAGAGCGGTGGGTAGATGCTGCCGATCGGACGGTTGTTGATCTTCAGCCAAACCTCGTCACGGAGCGGCGCGAGGGCCGGATCATCTGGGGCGAGTCGGTACGGGTTGAACCCCTCGAGCCAGATTCGCCCCTCCCAGAGGTAGCGGTAGAGGTCGTCGGACAGGAGCGGCGGTGCGAATACGAGAGGCGCGCCCAAGAGCAACGCAAGCGCGGCAAGCCTGAGCGGCGGCAGTCTGTGCAGCGAACGTGAGACGACGAGCGAGCCGGCGTATGGAATGAATGAGATCGCAAGGCCAGCGACGACCGTAGAAGGCCGGCAACCGGCGCGCGCGGCGAGCGCGAGGGCGGTGAGGATGCATCCGAGGGACACGAGACAGACGAGGAAGAGACTCTGGGCCCGGCGCGCGGTCATTGGATGACGAATCGCAAAACGCGAATCCGTTCACCGGGCAGAAGGCTTTGACGAAACTGGCCTGCTATCCGGCGCCCTACCGCAACGGAGATGGTGACCAGCGTCGGCCCTCCGCTGCCTATGCACTCCCCCCAATAGTGAACCTCGACCTCGTAGATGCCGTCCATGGGACGCGCACCGACCCAGCGTATGTTTTCGATTTGTGGATTGGGCATGTCGACGCAGTCCCCGCGGCCCGAGTGGTCGACGCGAGCGCCCGACGGGGTCGACGGTCGCTGGAAGCTCAGTGTGTCACCGAGCGGCCCCGTGACGTAGAGGTCGATGTCCGCACCGGTGTTCCACGAAGCGGTGACCTGCATCAACCCGGTTCCGTATCCGCAGCCGTCGTCGATCACGCCGTCGCAATCGTCGTCGAGCGCATTGCACGACTCCTCCACTGGGGTCGAGCACGCTCGCGGAATCTCCTGGGCCGTGGCAATGGGGACGATCGAGACCAGGACGGGAGGCTCGATGACGCGAGGCGCATCGATAGTTTCAGCGGTTTCGCGCACCGTTTCGCTCCCGGGTCCGTCTATGCCTCGGCCGGCGCACGCGGAGGAGCAGAGCAAAATGGCGGTTGCGACTCGTTTCATCATCCGGCCGGCACTATAGCCGAGGTAGCGTACAATGCGGACGCGATGATGGACGCACTCGAGCAGGCCAAGAACGCGATCGCGAGCCGGACCGGAAAGGCCGACATTGCTTTGGTCCTCGGCTCGGGGCTGGGCGACTATGCGAACAGCTTGGAGAACGCGCGCGCGATCCCTTATGCGGAGATTCCCAACATGCCGCTCTCTGGGGTCCTGGGGCATGCGGGCAACCTCGTCACGGGGCGCAGAGCAGGAAAGCGCATCGTCGCGATGCAAGGACGCGCTCATCTCTACGAAGGAAATTCTCCGAGCGAGGTCGTGTTTGGTGTCCGCTTGATGGGCCTGCTCGGGGCCGAGACCTTGATCGTCACGAACGCTGCCGGAGGGATCGCTCAAGACCTAGAGGCGGGCGACCTCATGGCGATCCGCGATCAACTCAACCTCACCGGGACGAGTAGTCTCGTCGGTCCAAACGACGAACGCAGAGGCCCGCGATTCCTCGACATGAGCGCTGCGTTCGACCCTGAGCTCATCGAGATCGCAAGCGGATTGGCGACCGGGCTCGGATTTGAGCTACGGCGCGGCGTTTACGCAGGTCTCCTCGGACCGGCCTACGAGACCCCAGCCGAAGTGCGCATGCTCAGGACCCTCGGCGCCGACGCGGTCGGGATGAGCACGGTGCTCGAGGTGTTGGCCGCCCGGCACATGGGGCTGCGCATCCTCGGTATCTCGTGCATCTCGAATCTTGCCGCGGGGATGTCGGAAGTCCCACTCAGCCACGAGGAAGTAACGGAAACCGCCGGCCGTGTTCGGCCCCGTTTCGAAGCGCTGCTGTCGAGCGTGTTGGAGTCGATCTAGTGGACGAGAGCGGCTGGACGAAGTTGAGGCGCGCAGCGGTAGAGGCTCGAGCGAACGCGTACGCTCCATACTCCGGTTTCGCTGTGGGTGCCGCGGTTCTGAGCGAGAGTGGCAAGGTGTTCGCCGGCTGCAACGTCGAGAACGCAAGCTACGGTGCAACGATTTGCGCCGAGCGGGCCGCCCTTGCAGCGGCGGTTGCGGCCGGAGAGCATGAGCTTCGAGCGCTGGTCATCGCTTCAGGCGCGAAGAGCCCTACCCCGCCCTGCGGCATCTGCAGGCAATGCCTCGCGGAGCTCGGGCCAACGCTGGCGATACGGAGCTACGCAGGCGACGCGCGGGCGGACTACGAGCTCAGCTCTCTTTTTCCCGAAGCGTTCGGTCGCGGCCACCTGGATTGACGCCGGTCAGTTCAGCCCTTTGCTGATCCGGCCAAGCTTGTTCTCAACGTCCGCTCGGTCGATCGCCTCCCGATCGGCAAGCTCCAGATAGCGCCCGTACTCGACGATGGCTTCCTGTCGCTTGTTCAGCGCGTAGTAGATGTCTCCCGTCAGCCGGTGGGAGTCTGCGACCCAGGCCTTGCCGCTGGGGTCTTCATCTCCGATGGAGGTCGCCTCGATCAAAGAGGTAAGCGCTTTCGCGCGCTGCCCTTCGTCCAGCTGCAGGCGGCCGAGGCGGTACCACCAGTACCCCTGTTCGGGAGCGCCGGCGACGGCTTTCTCGAAGGCTGCAATGGATTCTTTCATCTGGCCTAGCTGGTAGTGGCTTTCGCCGATCGCCGCCCAGGCTTCGATGCGGTTCGGGTTGAGCTCGATCGCCTTTCTCAAATCGGCCAAGGCATCACGGACGGTTCCGGCACGAATCCGAATCCGTGCACGCAGCCAGTAGGCATCCCCCAGCGTCGGATCGAGCTTCAACGCGGTATCGAGCTCCCGCAGAGCGGTGCTCATCTCGTTCGACTCCAGCGCCGCCCAAGCAACATACATGCGGTACAAGCCGCTCTCGGGCTCGAGGCGTGCGGCCCGAAGAAATCGCTGGCGCGCGGCCTCGAGTTGGCCTCGCTCGAGCTCGATGCGCCCCAAATAGTGCTCGGCTTCGGCCGAGTACGGCTGCGCGTCCAGCACCTGGCGCAGGAGCTTTTCAGACTCCTCGTACTTGCCCGCCAGCACGAGCACTGCGCCCATCCGCGACTTCAGCGCTGCATCGTCGGGCGATTCGAGGAGCGCATTGCGGTAGCTTTCCGTGGCGGCGTCCATGTCCCCCCCCGCCTCGGCGAGCCGGCCTTTCTCCAGCGCAAGGCCGGGGAATTTCGCATCCAACGCTTCGACTTTTGCAAGCTCCGCGGCAGCCTGATCGAGCTTCCATTTGCGACGATAGGCGACGGCCAGCCCAAATTGCGCGGAGGAATCGCGGGGCTCCATCTCGAGCGCCTGCGTAAACTGCTCGATCGCATCGTCGAAGCGATTTCGCTGCAGCTCGGCCCAACCCAAGACGCGTCGCACCTCGGCGGTGATGTCGACGTTCTTCTGTGCTTCGACCAAAATGCCAACCGCCTCGCCGGGGCGTTTGGTCGACGTATAGTGCTGCGCAAGCGCCATGTAGGCGCGCACGGACTTCGGCTCGAGCTTGATCGCGCTCCGGAAGTGCTTCACAGCCGGTTTGCTCTGGCCGAGGCCCTCGGCGACTTTGCCCAGCCAGAGCTCCACTTCGGCACTCACGGGCTCGTCCGAACGCAGATCGGCCAACAGTTTGTTGGCCTCCTCGGCTTTGCCCATGGCCAGAAGTGCCTCCGCGGCGCCCAGCTTGGCTTGAACCACGACTTTGGGCTGACCTGTCACGTCCAGTTCGGCGCCGTCCGGAATTTGTGAGCCCAACACGGTCTGGAAGCGCGCATACGCATCCGGGTATGCGCCTTCGAGAAGGACGAGTCGCGCGGCCCCGAGTGCGGCGTCCGAATTGCTCGTGTCGAGCTCAATCGACTTCTCGTACATCTCACGAGCCGCGCCCAGGCGTCCCCGCTGCTCTTCGATGCGCGCGATGAGCGTCAGCGCCGCGGACCGATCGGCCTTTGCCACCCGAAGCGTGGTGCCTTCGACGGGCGCAAGCCCCGCTGGAACTTGAAGCAGATCGAGGGCCTGGTCGATCTCGCCGTTCGCAATCAACAGGCTGGCCACAGCGACTCGCGCGCCGGCATGGTTGGGGCTGAGGCCCTGCGTTGCTTTGGCAGCCGCCGCCGCCTCGTCGGCATTTGCCAGCACTTGATAGCCACGAGCGAGCCCCCACTGTGCGCGAGCGCTCTTGTCTTTCTCCAGGGCTCTGCCGAATGCGTCGACGGCGCTCTGACCGTCGCGGGACTTCAGCGCGATTTCCCCGGCCACCAGATCGAGGTAGGCATCCGTGGCGTCATCCTGCGATGCCAACGCAAGCTCGGATTTCGCGGTGTCGATATCGGCGTTACGCAGTGCGTCCGCGGCAAGCGCGACGTGAACCCGCGGGGCTTCATCGCCTCTGCGCTGCAAGTGCACCCGCAGCGCATCGGCCAAGCTCGCGCTTTCCATGTTCGGTCCAAAGCGAACGAGATTGTACGACTCGTGCAACAGCATCCTCGCCACGAGCGAGCGGTTGAGGCGCGCATCGTCTCGTGCGGCTTGTAGTTGCGTGAGCGCCTCGCGTTGCGCGGTGTAGGTATCGGACGCGGCGATAACCTCCGCGTGTTCGATCGCCTGGGCAACGAGAGCTGGATCACCGGAAGCGGGAAGCATGGGCTCCAACAGGTGAATGCCGAAGAGGCCGTATTTCGTGGTGCCGAGGTAGAAGCCGGAGCCAACGACGACCGTGATGACGCCGAATGCGGCTAGCGCTTTCATGAGCCATGGCGGCCGTTTGATCTTGAGCTTCTGCCGCTCACGCGAGGGCGCTACTTCGAAATCGGGTCGGTCGCCACCGAGGCGGGGCATGTGGTGGACTTCGCCTTCCCCTCCTGCGGGGAAAGCCGAGAGGTCGAGCTCGTTCGACTCCGGAAGCTCGAGCTCCGCAGAATCTCCCTGCGCATCGGAGCCGGCCGGCATTGCTCCCAACGGTGGCGCCCCGGGCGCACCTATGGGAGGCGGTGGCCCCGGCTGCCGCGGCGGCGCGTCGAGCTCCATTTCGAGCGCGATGTCTTCTCCGTCAGGGAGGTCGAGCTCGACGGGCCCTCCGCCGTGCACCCGTTCGGGACCGTCGAGCTCGCGATCCATGAAGTCGTCCCGGGCGACGGGTAGATCTCTTTGCTCGCTCGACATCGGCAGGTCGGAGTCGAGCGAAATCGGCGCCGGTATGTGGGTTTCCGCACGCGGCGTTGGCAGGTCGGCGTCGGTGAGCGCCATGGGGAGATCGCTCTCATCGCCCAGCGGCCCGACGGCACCCCCTGCCCCGCCGCTCTTGAAGACAGGCAAGTCCAAATCGGATTCCGGGGCACGGTGAAGCGGGGCCGGGAGATCGGTCCCGCCTGCAGCTTCGCGAAGCGCAGGCAAGTCCACGTCCGCGAACGGATCGAAGCCGGAGGGGCTTGCGTCGCGTTTTGGCGCAGGCAGATCGGCGGAGCTCGAATCGGCAAATGGGTCAAGATCGAGTGAATGGGCGCCGGTCTTGGGAGCGGGCAAATCCATGAATTCCGAGCCCAGGAATGGCGCCGGCAGGTCGACCTCATCGACAGCCGCGGGCAGATCGGAAGGTTGCGAGCGGATCGCTGCGGCAGGGGCAGGGGGCGGTACGGCGGGCCCCATGCCGACTTTCGTCCGTTTGGCTCGCGGGGGCGTGGACGCGGCTGGCGCGGCGCCCCCTCCGACCTTCGCGGTCGAACCGTCGCGATGAACCTGAAAGCTTTCGCTGCATTTTGGGCAGCGCATCCGAAGCCCGCCGTCGGGCAACCGGTGCTCGTCCACGTCGTAAGACGCATTACACGACGGACAACTAACCTTGATCATGACCCCACTGCCCCCCGGGGATCAAACATAACACGCCTGCCCCGGGTCTCATAAACATGGTAGCCGGATTCCGATCGCAGCGGAACCGAAAGAGGGATGGATGTGGATGTCCTACCTTGACGCCAAAGGAGCTGCGGGACTACCTTCCCGTCAACCGTGAAGCGAACCGTTCAGATCGAAATTGCCGGCGCCCGCTATCGCATGTCTGCGGACGCCGACGAAACCTACCTTCAGCGCCTCGCCGATATCGTCAATGAACGAGTTCGGGCGCTCGGGCCCAAAGCTGCCCGTGCGGCCACGCCAGCTCAACTGCTCGCCGTCGTGGCGCTCGGCCTCGCCGAGGATCTCGACGCGTCCGAACGGCAACGCGAGACGCTCGAAGCAAAGACACGGCAAGTCGTGAACACGGCGATCCGGCGAATCGATAAGAGCCTGCAGGTGGACGCCGAGCTCGCCCAACAGATCGAGCCGTGAGCGCCAGCGAGACGGAGCACGCCGATCGCCAGCTCCGTCAACGCGCCAAACAGGCTCTGCGAAATCAAATGCGGATGGTGCGCGGCGCGCTACCTCAGTCGGCATGCGAAGCCCGCTCGGCCGAGATCCGCAAACGTCTTGTCGGAGTCGCAGAGCTCGAACGCGCAGCGACGGTTCTCGCGTTTGCTTCGATTGGTAATGAGGTGCTAACGAGGCCGATCATCGAGGAAGCCTGGTCCGCGGGAAAGCGAGTCGCATTGCCACGGGTGGATGGAGACGAGCTGCGGCTGCACCTGATCCATTCGCAAGCCCCGCTGACCCTAGGGGCGTTTTCGGTTCCGGAGCCTGCCGAGGACGCCCCGGCCATCGAGCCGGACGAGATTGATTTTGCACTAGTTCCCGGGTTGGCGCTCGATCCACGCGGCTATCGAATCGGCTATGGCGGCGGCTACTACGACCGGCTGATCCCGCGACTCTCCAACGCGTGCACCTGCGCCGTCGCCTACGATTTCCAACTGATCTCCGAAGTGCCCGAGCTGCCCTTCGACGTTTCGGTCGACCTCGTGATCACAGACTGTCGCGTGATTCGCCCCGCGTGATCCCGGGGCGATCGAACGCCACGTCGGTGGTATAGGTTCGCCGTGGTTGTGGATGCAGCACAGCGAAAGCTCGACAAGCTTCCGGCCTCTCCCGGAGTCTACGTGTTCCGCGGCGCCGATGGAAAAGTGCTTTACGTCGGCAAAGCGCGAAGCTTGAGGAACCGTGTACGAAGCTACTTTCAAGCCGGCTCGAGCGATTTGCGCGCGTTCGTGAGCCGGCTCGAGCGCGAGTTGGCTGACATCGAAACGTTCGTCACACACACCGACAAGGAAGCAGCACTGCTCGAGAACCAACTGATCAAGTCGCACCAGCCCAAGTACAATGTCAAGCTCAGGGACGACAAGGAATTCCTGTCTCTGCGTTTGGATGCGAAGCGATCTTGGCCGCGGCTCGAAGTCGTTCGTCGGCCGAAGCCCGACGGCGCGCAGTATTTTGGACCCTACCACTCGGCGACTGCAGCGCGACAGACGCTCCGGCTGGTGAATCGATATTTCCAGCTGAGGACCTGCACCGACACGGAGTTTCGCAAGCGGTCGCGACCCTGTCTTCAGCATCAGATCAAACGCTGCCCTGCGCCCTGCGTTCTGCGGGTCGACCAGGACGAATACCACGCCCAGGTCGCCAACGTGGCTCGGTTTCTCGATGGGCGGCACGATGAGCTCGTGCTCGACCTCGATGAACGAATGCAAGGCGCTTCGGGCGGGCTCCAGTATGAACGTGCAGCGATCTATCGGGACCAGATCCGGGCTGTCGAACGCGCTCGAGAGGAGCAACGTGTCGCCGGCGTGCAGAAGTCGGACCAGGACGTGATCGGATTTCACCGCGAGGGCGATCAGGTCGAAGTCGCCGTGCTGGGCATGCGCAGCGGCCGCATCTTCTCGGTGCAAACGTTTGCTCTGCGCCGCGTCGCGGTGCCAAACGACGAGATGGTGGGGGCGTTCCTGGTGCAACACTATGCGGATCGACCGTCGCTGCCAGACGAGATGCTGGTGTCGGTCACGATAGAGATGAGCGAGGCGCTCGAAGAGCTGCTGAGTGACAACCGAAAACGCCGGGTCCGGATCGTCGAGCCCAAGCGTGGGGCGAAGGCGAAGCTCTTGGAGCTTGCGCGCGAGAACGCGGAGCACGCGTTCAACGAGAAGGAACGAGCGCGCGAAGACGTAGAGGCGCGCCTGTCGCAGCTTCAAACGCTGCTTCGCTTGTCGGTCCTCCCGCGTCGAATCGAGTGCGTCGACATCTCGCACACCGGCGGACAGGAGACCGTCGCGGTCTTCGTCGCATTGCAGGACGGAACGGCCGCCAGGGAACGATACCGAAGCTTTCACGTGAAGGGCGTTGGCGGAGGTGACGACTATGCAGCGATGTACGAGGTGCTGATCCGGCGGTTGCGGCGCGGCAAGAGAGAGGAGGACGGCTGGGAGCTCCCCGACCTCTTGCTCGTCGATGGAGGCAAAGGTCAGCTCGGCGTGGCGCTCCGGGCCCGCGAAGACATCGGCTTGCCCGACCTCGAGGTCGCCTCGGTCGCAAAGCCCCGAATCACGGCATCCGGCGAGGAAGAGGGCGACCGAGTCTTCCGCCCCGGCCAGAAGAACGCGATCCCCGTACGTGGAAACTCCGCGCTGTCGCTATTGCTCCTTGCCCGGGACGAAACCCACCGTGCCTCCAACGCGCTGCGAAAGAAGGTGGGTCGAAAGAGACGGCTCAGAAGCGAGCTAGACGGCGTACCGGGAGTCGGCCCAAAAACGCGAGGAAAGCTGCTGAGGAACCTCGGCTCGCTGCGGGACGTTTTGGCAGCGACGGAGGAACAATTGATCGAGGCGGGCGCGACGAAAAGACAAGCGCTTGCGATCAAGGAGGCGCTAGGCGACCAGTCGCCGGCAGCACCCGAGGCAGCGGCGGCCGAAGAGACGGCGATCGAGAATGCGTTCCAGCCAGACTGAGGGGCAGGTTCAGTGACACTGCTAAATAGCCGCCGGGAGCCTCACCTCGAACGCCGCTCCGCCCTGCTCCCGATTCGCCGCTTCAATCGCACCACCGAGTCGCTCGACGATCGTGTAACAGACTGCAAGCCCGAGGCCGGTTCCCTGCCCGGCCACCTTGGTCGTGACGAACGGATCGAACACATGGTCGAGAATCTCGCGATCGATCCCGGGTCCATCGTCTTTGACGATGAGCTCCACGACGCCCGCGCCATTGCGGGCGCTGACCTCGATGCGGCCCTTGCCGCCAAGGGCGTCCGCCGCGTTGAAGAGGAGGTTCAGAAGCAGCTGTCGCAGGCGCTCGTGGTCACCACGCACCCGGGGAAGACCTTCCTCGAGTGCAAGGGCGAGGTCGATGTCGCGGAAGCGGCTCTGACGGTCGATTAGCTTCACCGTGTCAGAAACCACCTCTGCCAGGTCGGCCGAGCTTTCGATCCGCCCGTCAGGGGTGGGGTCGTTTCTCGAGAAGTCGAGCAAGTCGCGAATGGTGTGATGGATTCGCTCGGTCTCTCGCTGGATACGAGTGACGAACTCCTTCTCTTCCTCACGGTCGAGGTCGCCTAGTTGCATCAAGTCCAGCAAGCCGCGAATCGCGGCCAGTGGATTTCCGATCTCATGCGCGACACCGGCCGAAAGTCGCCCGACGGCCGCCAAACGCGCGCTCCGAATGAGCTGCTCCTGGGCATTGGTGAGCTCGGCAGTGGTATGCTCTAGCTCTTCGAGTCGTTGCTGAAGCGACGCGCGGTCTTCGCGAAGCTGCGCAGCCATTTCATTGAAGGTCGCAGCCAGGCGCGCGACCTCGGCGGCGCCCTGTACGGCAACGCGAGTACGCAGCCGCCCGGCAGCGAGGCGCTCGGAGGCCAGTCTCAAGCGGTCGATCGGCCGCACGATGAAATAGGTCAGCAGGACGTACGTCAGCAACAGCACCGTCGCCGCGGTCAGGCCGAGATAGAAGAGAAACAGAGCTCGCCTTGCCTCATCGCCGCGATAGCTCGCGGGCACCCACACCCGCAGCTCCAAGCCGTCCCGAGTCTTCACGATCGCATCGGGGTCGCCTTCCAGAACGCCCCAGGCTCTGCGAAGGCCATCCGCTCCGTGAATCTCGACGCGCTCGATGAGGCCTCGCTCGACCATTTTCACGATCGGCTCTTCGTTTAGCCCTTCACCCTCGACGCCAGCGCCCGATGCGAGCGCCTGGGCAAGGCCCATCGCACGCGTTCGCTGCTCTTCGGCGCTCTCGCTCTCGTCGAGCCTCGCCGTCACGAGGCTCAGCAACACGAATGCAGCGCCAAACGCTACGATGAGCGCGAGCATGAGCTGGCTTCGAAGCCCCAAGCCGAACGAACGCCCCATGCGTACAGTCTACAGCCTCAATCTCTTGACCCGCCACGCAGCCCAGTGCA
>CAMYMX010000042.1 GCA_947259605.1 uncultured Polyangiaceae bacterium
ACTGCCGTTCTTCGCGGGTGGCTGGGGCGCTCTCGCGTACGGCGTGATCCTGGCGTTCTTGGTCGGCGTCGTCATCATCGGAGGCATCCGCCGCATCGGCCAGGTCGCAGGCTTCATCGTCCCGATGATGTGCGGCATCTACCTGGTCGCCGGGCTTTTCATCATCATCACGAACTTCGATCAGATCGGGCCGGCGTTCGGCAAAATCTTCGACGAGGCGTTCACACCGGAGGCTGGCTTCGGCGGAGCGCTCGGCGTCCTGGTCACCGGCTTTCGGCGCGCAGCTTTCTCGAACGAAGCCGGCGTCGGCTCGGCATCGATCGCGCACTCCGCAGCCGCAACCGACGAACCGGTGCGCGAAGGCATCGTGGCCCTCCTCGAGCCTTTCATCGATACGATCTTAGTCTGCACGATGACGGGCCTCGTCGTGGTGATCACGGGCGCGTATGAGGGCGGCGGCCACGAAGGCGTGCTCATGACCTCCAAAGCCTTTGCGACGGTTCTTCCCTGGTTTCCGAAGGTGCTCAGCCTCGCGGTGTTCCTTTTTGCGTTTTCGACGATGATCTCGTGGAGCTATTACGGCGAGCGCTGTTGGACCTTCCTTTTCGGCCCACAGTTCTCGATGCTCTACAAAATGCTTTTCCTTGCCTTCATCGTGTTCGGCTCGGTCTTGAAGCTCGGAAACGTGATCGACTTCTCAGACCTGATGATCCTCGGCATGTCCTTTCCAAACATTCTCGGCGCCGTCCTGTTGAGCGGCAAAGTCCGCGTTGCATTGAGAAGCTATTGGAGCCGCTACAAGAGCGGCGAGATGCAGCCCAGAGGCTAGCTGCTAGGCTGGAGCGATGTCGGAGTTCGCAGCCCGCCGAAAGCAGCTTCTCGAAGCGATGGGTGACGGCGTCGCGCTGTTTCCGTCGGCTCCGGTCGCGCTTCGCAACCAAGACGTCGGGCACCCGTACCGACAGGACAGCGACCTCTATTACCTCACCGGGCTCGACGAACCGGGGAGCCTGCTCGTGCTCACGAATCAACACGACGAGCAGCAGGTGGTCCTCTTCGTTCGCCCGAAGAAACGCGAGCGTGAGATCTGGGATGGGCCGCGCGCCGGGGTTGAGGGCGCCGTCACGGACTTCGGCGCGGACGTCGCCTATCCCATCGACGAGCTGGCCGACAAGCTCCCGGGCTACCTTGGGAACGTCGAACGGCTCCACTACCGTCTCGCCCAGAATCGCGAAGCTGACGCGATTGTCTTTGATTGTCTCAACCATCTCCGCCGCGGGGGTCGTCGTGGTGTGGTCGCGCCCGAAACGATCATCGACTCCGCCGTGCACCTGCATGAAATGAGGCTCTGCAAGAGCAGCGACGAAATTGCGACGATGCGCGAGGCGGCTGCGATCACCAAGGAAGCTCACCTGCGTGCCATGCAGCTAACGCGACCGGGCATGCACGAGTACGAAATCGATGCTGAGCTCCTTCATGTCTTTCGTAAGCACGGGAGTGAGCGCCCTGCCTACGAAAGCATCGTCGGCTCGGGGCCCAATGCTACGATCCTGCACTACAGAGCCGGCAATCGCGTGTTCAACGACGGAGAGCTGCTCCTGATCGACGCGGGCTGCGAGTATGGATACTACGCCAGTGACGTCACCCGCACTTTTCCGATCAACGGCAGCTTCTCCCCTGAGCAAAGGGCGATCTACGAAATCGTTCTGCGGGCGCAAAAGGCCTGCATCGACGCGGTGATGCCCGGAGCGACGCTCGACGCGATTCACCAACAGGCCGTCCGCTCGATCACCGAAGGTTTGGTCGACATCGGCCTGCTCGATGGCGAGCGCGACACGCTGATCGAAGAGAAGAAATACGAGCCGTTCTACATGCACCGAACCTCACACTGGCTCGGCATGGACGTGCACGACGTAGGTCACTATTTCCTGGCGGGAGAGCACCGTCCGCTCGAGCCAGGCTTCGTGCTGACCGTCGAACCTGGGATCTATATCGCGACCGACGCAGAGAGCGTGGACGAGCGCTGGCGCGGCATCGGCGTGCGGATCGAAGACGATGTCGTGGTCACCAGAGCCGGCTCTGATGTGCTCACGTCCGGGATTCCGAAAGAGATCGACGAAGTCCAAGCGGCCTGCGCGTAGGGCTTGGCGGCGGCATGTCATTGGCGCGCCTTGTGTGGTATGCCGCCCGGGATGTCCGTTGAACATACGATCGCATTCGTCGGTGGCGGCAACATGGCCCGCGCCCTCATCCGCGGGCTAGTTGGTACCGCGACCCTGCGCGCCGACCAAATCATCGCCGCCGACCCCGACGAGGCAAAGCTCCGCTCCCTAGAAGAAGAGCTGGGCATCCGCTGCACCGGCGACAATGCCGAGGCCGTGCAGTCCGCAAGCGTTGTCGTCTTAGCGACAAAGCCACAGGTGTTCGCGCAGCTGCTTCCTGGTGTTGCCGCTGCGCTCGCGCCGGACACGCTGCTAATTTCGGTCGCCGCCGGGATTCCAACGGGCCTCATCGAACGCGCCCTGCCGGCAGGCACACGCGTGGTTCGAACGATGCCCAACACCCCCGCGCTCGTCGGAGCGGGCGCGACCGCGATCGCCGCCGGCAGTCACGCGACCGAGGAGGACCTCGCGCTTGCGGAGACTCTTTTCCGGAGCGTGGGGATTTCAGTTCGCGTGCCCGAGGAACAGCTCGACGCAGTGACCGGTCTCAGCGGCTCTGGGCCCGCCTACGTCTTCGCCATGATCGAGGCGCTTCGGGACGCCGGCGTGGGCGAAGGCTTGCCCGAAGACACCGCGCTCCAGCTCGCGTCGCAAACGGTCTTCGGCGCCGCGCGTCTGCTGCGGGACGGAAACGAATCGCCGGAGGTGCTGCGGGAACGCGTCACCAGCCCGGGCGGGACGACCAGAGCAGGGTTGGACGCACTTGCTGCAGCAGGTTTTGCAGAGGCCGTTCTCGGAGCCGTTCGGGCAGCAACACGTCGCTCGGTCGAGCTCGGCAAAATCGCCGACGATACCGGGAGCTAGGGCTTCATCGCGGGCCGCGGCCCGAAAATCGCCGTTCCGATTCGCAGCATCGTCGAACCTTCTTCGACCGCTTGCTCGAGGTCGTGCGTCATCCCCATCGAAAGCTCGGGCAGGTTCTGAGCCTCTGCAAGCTCGCGGAGAGTCGCGAAAAACGGACGCGTGGCTTCGGCATCCTCCAGGTGCGGCGCGACCGTCATCAGCCCGCGTAGCGTCACGTTCGGCAACGCGCGCACCGAAGCGACGAGGGCGGGGACCTCATCAGGCGTGCAGCCGGACTTCCGTGTCTCGGCTCCAATGTTGACCTGGAGCAAGACCTCGACCTTCCCTCCTCTCGCCGCTGCCCGCGCGGAAATCGCCTCGGCCAATCGGGAAGAATCCACGGTGTCGACGGTGGCCCGGGCACTCTCGATGAGCTTGATCTTGTTTCGCTGGAGGTGACCGATGAAACGCCAGCGGATCTCGGGCAGGTCGCGGAGTCCAGTTGCCTTTGCCGCGAGCTCCTGCGCGTAGTTCTCACCGAACACCCGCATGCCCGCATCGTAGGCAAGGCGAATCAGCTCTTCTGGATGCCCTTTGGATACCGACACGAGTTGCACCGAGCTCGGATCGCGCCCCACTCTCTGGCAGGCGCAAGCGATCCGTTCACGGACCTGCTCGATGGCGGCGGAGACGTCATGACTCATGGCCATCGACCCAATGCATGGTGATCGAGGAGCAGAGCGAGCACCTCGGCAGCGGGGAGACCGACGACGTTGCTATACGATCCTTCGATCCGAGTCACAAAGCCGCTCGCAAGCCCTTGAACCCCGTAGGCTCCGGCTTTGTCGAAGCTCTCGCCGGCGTCCACGTAGCGCTGCAGCTGCTCGCGGGAGGCAGGCCGAAACGAGACGCGGGTTTCCACGATGCGGCAGTCGAGCGCCCCCTCTCCAACTCGCCCGAGCGCGATTGCGGTTCGAACCAGGTGCTCACGCCCAGCGAGAAGCTCCAGCATGCGCACGGCATCCGCCTCGTCGGTTGGCTTGCCCAATCGTTCTCCACCGACACAGACGATGGTGTCGGCCGCCAGAACGAATACCCCCGGACGATCGCTGCTCGACAACACGCTCTCGAGCTTGAGCAAGGCCGCAGCGCGAACGAACTCCAGGTGATCTTCCATGGGCAGGCTGTTCTCGTCGGCGCCACTCGGCTGCACATCGAACGGAATCCGAAGCGAGGACAAGATCTCACGGCGCCGGGGCGACGCCGACGCCAAGATGATGGACGAGAGCGGCGCGCTCATGCGCCCTCCCCCTTGCTTTCCATCCGCGCCTTGTGTCGACGGAGATAGCTCTGGCTCACCTGCTCCGGGTCGAGCCTCAGGCACTTCGCAACTTCGGTGACGAAGCCCCGCACGTAGACCGCCGCCGGCAATCGCTCGAAGTCATCCTCTTCGATGCACCGTAGATAGTTCGTGCCGACCTTCGTTCGCTCGCTGATTTGCGCGAGGCTGGTGCCCTGTGACTCGCGCACGGCTCTCAGCAAAGCGCCGCTGAACTCGGTGTCCGGTGTGATGCTAGGAGCCGGGGGCAGCTCGCCGCTCGGTACGAGCTCCCGCGCGGTCTCGGCCTTGCTCTGTTCGGCCTCCGGAAAGACGGAAATCTCGTAGGGACGGCGACGAGCGGGGTCGAGCAGCACATCGTAGGCCTCGTCGATTCGACTGCGGGCAACCTCGAGCCCTTCCTTGTCGAAAAGACCAAATGTAACGAGATTCTCCGTGTCGAACACAGCGCACATCCGCTTGTAGGCGCGGCGAATCTCCTCATCGGTCGCGCCGCGTTCGACTTCTAGGACGTCGTGATGCGAGCTCTGCGGCACTGCGCGCCACGGTGCGCGATCCCTCTGAGCGTCCTTCGAGGCGAAAAGCCGCCGCGCGATCTTCTCGATGTTCCGACTTGCTCTGCTTCCAGGGCTCTCGAGCAGAAGCGGTCGCCGCTTTCGCGAGCAGCTTCGAACCACGTCGTCGTGTTCGACGTAGCCGAGGTATTTCAGGTGCACACCATACCGTCTGCGCACGGCGACTGTGATTTGATCGCCGAGCTCGAGATCGGCGCGCAGCCGCGCTTGGTTGACGATGAACGGGAACTGAAGCTCGTTCATGCAATCGTTCAAAGCCGCCCCAAGCTCGGGCCATTCGCGCCGCAGCAAGGCCGAGATGTCGGACGGCGCTGGTGTCTGACCCGCTTTCGCAAACGCGCTGTGCAGCGCGGCCTGCTGCCTCTCGTCGGTGAGGCGCTCCTGCGCCATGACGGCGAAGGCCTTGCGAACGAGCCGATACAGGCCGCTCACGGCGTTGGGCTCCGGCATCGTCAAGGCCAGGCGATGGCCCGCCGAGCACCAAAGACGAATCGCGGCTTCGGTCGCCGAGGATCCGAGATCGACGACTGCAAAATCCACATCCTGTTTGGCGAGTCGGCTCTGGAGCTCTCGCAAGGAGCTTCGGCGCGCGCTGCCCCGATGAGGCTCGCTCAAGCCCCCGTCCATCAACTGCAAGCCCGGGATCGGTCCGTCCACCGGTTCGCGCAACGGCAGGGTGTTCGCCGTGTCGTGGTCGAGCGCGGTCGCCAGGCTCGTCAAACTTCGCTCTGCACCGAACGCAGGCGTGGGCGCGATGTACGGCGCGACGCGCGGGTCGAGGCCCAACATCGCATGGAGGTCCGCACCAGATGGGTCCGCATCCACGGCCAGAACGCGCTTGCCAATCGTCGCGAGGTAGATCGCGAGGTTCGCGCTGAACAGGGAGGTTCCCACGCCGCCCTTTGCCCCGAGAATGGCGATCGTCGTTGGGGGCATCGAGCGCTCTTACCAATCGCTCGATTGCAGCGCAATCAAGTCGCGGTCGCGCTCACTCGTCGCCGTCCTCGGCGAGACGAGGCGCGAACGGGTAGTAGCGCCGCAGGGCGTTTTCTCTCTCGGACGCACCGTTTTCATCTGCTTCCGCGTCGCAAGCGGGCTCTGCGGCCTGAACACGGCCGACGGAAGACGCCACCCTCTTTCGAGCCGATGCCCGAATCCTCAGTCTACCAATGGGTGCGCTAATCCGTGGCTGGGTACTCATGCCCCTTCGATCCAAATCCGTGCGGGCTTTAACACTAACGGATGATTCCGAAGAAAGCACAACAGCAAGGCGTTTGCTACGCAAGACTGTTAGATTCCATCGGAATCGTGGGGTCAAGGGAGTCAGACGAAGTCCTGGAAGGCGTGGTCGAGGACGTGGTTTTCCGCAGTGATGACGGAAAGTTCGCGGTGATTCGTCTCGCAGCCGACCAGGAAGGAACGATCGCCTCAACGAAGACCGCCGTGGGGGATCTCGGTCAGATCGCGCCGGGCGAGAACGTTCGCCTGATCGGGCGCTGGACGCAACATGCGGTCTACGGGGCGCGGTTTCGGGTCACCTCGTTCACGCCGACGATTCCCTCCACCGAGCGGGGCATCACTCGCTACCTCGGCTCCGGGCTCATCCCCGGCATTGGCCCGGCCTTGGCCGCCCGCCTCGTGGAGCGCTTTGGTCCGGATACCCTGGATGTGATCGCGACTCAGTCGGCGCGGCTGCGCGAGGTTTCGGGCATCGGCAAACAGCGAGCGGAGTCGATTGCCAAGGCCGTTCGCCAACGCCGCGCGGAAGCGGAGACGATGAGCTTCCTGCACGCGCTTGGCATGGGGCCGGCCACGGCACGCGAGATCGTTCGCAAGTACGGCGCGGATGCCCCTCGGGTCGTGAGAGACGATCCCTACATCGTCGCCGAGCAGATTCGCGGCATCGGTTTTCGAACCGCCGATCGGATCGCAGGAGCGCTTGGAATCGCCGGCGATGATTTGAGGCGCGTCCAAGGGGGCGTGCTGCATCTGATTGGTAAAGCAGTCGACGAAGGCCATGTGTTCGCCACGCGGGAGCAGCTCGGCAACGGCCTCGAGCAACTCGATGTCCCTTCCGATGAGCTCGACAAAGCCCTTCGCGCGCTGCAGGCGCGCGAGCTCGTCACGATCGAAGATGACGCAATTTACCCACCCGTGTTGCACCGGGCCGAAGTCCTCGTCGCCGAGGCATTGAGGACCTTCGCCGACCGCCCGAAGGTGCAACAACCGGTCAAGACGTACGACCCTGCGCTCAGCGAGGCGCAACGAAGCGCGGTCGACGCGTCACTCGGAACTCATCTGCTCGTGCTGACGGGCGGACCGGGTACGGGCAAGACGACGACCGTCCGCGCGATCGTTCAGGCCCATGCAGCGCTCGATCGCCGGGTCTCCCTTTGCGCGCCCACGGGTCGAGCGGCAAAGCGCCTTTCCGAGGCCGCCGGCATCGAAGCGAAGACGATCCACCGCCTCCTCGAGTGGAATCCAGCCACCGGTCACTTCAATCGAAACCAGCGCTTGCCTCTCGACGCCGACCTGATCCTCGTCGATGAAGCATCGATGCTCGACATCCGCCTCGCCTCACAGCTCCTGGCCGCCATTCCCCGCAACGCCACGCTCGTGCTCGTCGGCGATATCGATCAGCTGCCGCCGGTTGGACCGGGGCAGCCTTTGCGGGACCTGATCGCGTCCCAAATTTGCAAGACGATCCGACTTCACGAGGTGTTTCGCCAGGCACAGCAAAGCGCAATCGTTCGGGGAGCTCATGCGGTTCTCGAGGGCCGCATGCCGGAGCCGACGCCGAGCGGAACGAAAGGTGATGGGGACTTGTTCCTGATCTCCGCTACCGATCCGGAGAAGATTACCGAGCGCCTCATCCAGACGTTACGTCGCATGGCGGCGGCCTATGGATTCGACCCGCTTGCCGACGCACAGGTCATGACGCCGATGCGGCGCGGCCCACTCGGGACGATCAAGCTCAACGAAGTGCTTCAAGAGACGTTCAACCCCGGCAAACGGGAGGGCGAGCTTCCCAGCTCATTTCGACCGGGCGACAAGGTGATGCAGCTCCGCAACGATTACGAGAAGGAGGTCTACAACGGGGACCTCGGTGAAGTGCACAGAATCGAAGGAGGCGTCACCTACATACGCTTCGATGGACGCGAGGTTCAGTACAAGGGGGACGAGCTCGATGCGATCTCGCTTGCCTACGCTTGCACCGTCCACAAGGTCCAAGGCAGCGAGTTCCCAGCCGCCGTGATCGTTCTGCACAATGCCCATTTCATGCTGCTCAATCGGGCTCTGCTCTACACGGCGCTCACGCGTGCGAAGAAGCTGGTCGTGCTCGTAGGCGACCCACGCGCGATGGCCCGGGCCGCTCGAAACGCCCTCTCCTATGAAACCAACTCGAGGCTGCTGGACCGCCTCCACTCGCTTTCGGCCTAGCGGCCCTAACGGTCATCGAAGGCGTGGACGATGGCCTCGTGAAACGCGGGGCGAAATGCCCGGATCGCGGCATTGTCGTCGGACACCGCCACACGATTGGTCAAGAGCACCATCACGAGCTGTCGGCGCGGGTCGCACCAAAGCGAGGTCCCGGTGAATCCCAGGTGACCGAACGCATCCGCGTCGATCGACGTGCCGGCAGCGCTTCCTTCGTCGGCCTTGCCATCCCAGCCCAGTCGGTGTGTCCCGCCTGGCCTCCGTGCCGTGGCGTGCCGAACGAGCTCTTCCTCTACCGCGCCTCGTCTTCCCTGCCACGCGGCCACGCACGCGGCGCCAAAGCTCGCGACGCTCCTCGCGACCCCAAACATGCCGGCGTGGCCGGCGACGCCACCGAGGGCAGCGCAGTTGTCATCGTGGACCTCACCGGTCAACGTTCGACCACGCCAAAGGGACCAGCCCGTCGGCGCGCAGCGTGCCTTCCAACCTTCGTCCGGCTGGCTCGTTCCGAAAAAGACGGTGTCCTGAACCCCGAGCTCCATCGCGACGCGGTCCGACACCACCTCGTGCAAAGGTTTGCCCGCCGCGCGGCTGATCGCCATCCCGGCTAGGATGTACCCGAGGTCGCTGTACACGGCGCTGCCAACGGTGCTCGCGTCCCAATGCGGAAGCAGCTGCATCAACATCCATTTACGCGCCGCATCGGTGCCGGGCTCTTCTGGGAGCGTCTCGTAGAAGGGCACCCAGGCCTCCAGGCCAGAACGATGGCAGAGCACCTCTTCCCAGATTCGCTGGCCGATCGGCAGGCCATTCGCTTCGGGAATCAGTTCCTCGACGCGTTCACCGAGGTCGAAGGCCCGAGCCTGATGCAAGCGAAGCGCCGCATTGGCCACCCATGGTTTGGTGAGCGAAGCCAAATCATAGAAGGTGTCGACGGTGACCGGCGGACCACCCTCGGCGCGAAGCCCCGCGACGGCGTCGACGTAGTGCCAGGTACCGCGCCGCCAAAACGCAATCGACGCGCTGGCTCCGGGAAACACGGTGGCTGCGCATCCGGCGGCGAGCTGCTGCTGCAATGCGCGCTCGATCCGCGTCGAGAGGTTGGCGGTCACGCCTGCTGTCTACCCAATCGCGCTGCGATGGTCTACAGGAAGCGGCCAGCCATGACGCTCCCCTATCTCACGAGCTCGATCGCACCGATCGAAGCCGAGTTTCGATCGACCCCAGAGGATTTCGAGGTCGACGAGCAACCGGCTTATCCCCCGAGCGGAACCGGGGACCATGCATTCGCGTTCATCGAGAAACGCGGCCTGACCACCAATGACGCGGTTCGTGCGCTTTGCGACTGCGTCGGAGCCGACCCAAAGGCTGCAGGATGGGCCGGTCTCAAAGATCGCCACGCTGTGACCCGGCAATGGATCAGTATTTTTGGCGCCTCCCCGGACGCGCTGCTCCGGGCGGAGGTCGAAGGCATCCGGGTTCTCGAAGCGGCGCTTCATCCGCAAAAGCTGCGGACCGGCCACCTTCGCGCGAATCGGTTTCGGATCCGTCTGCGGCAAATCGACGCATCGAGAATAGACGAGCTTCGCCAGCTGTTGTCCGTGATCGAAAGCGACGGCCTCCCCAACTATTACGGAGAGCAGCGATTTGGACGTGACGGCGACAATGCAGAGCGTGCGCTTCGATGGGTGCTCGGCGAGGCTCGAGCGCCCCAAGGAGGTTTTCAGCGAAAGCTTCAGATGTCCGCGCTCCAATCCGAAATCTTCAACCGCTGCGTTGCCGAGCGGGTGCAAACCTCGACGCTTGGGAAGGTTTATGCGGGCGAGCTCGTAAAGAAGCACGAGTCGGGAGGCTTGTTCGTTGCGCCCGATGTCGAGGACACGCAGGCCCGGGCCGACGCTTGGGAAATCAGCCCCACCGGACCGATGTTTGGGGCGAAGATGCGCTGGCCCGAGGGCGATGCCCGAAAACGCGAAGAGGCGCTGCTAGAGGAGTCGGGCTTGACCCTGGATCGGCTGGCCAAGTGGAAGCGTCTCGCCCCGGGGACCCGGCGATTCGTTCGAGTTCCGGTGCCAAATCTGGACCTGACTGTGAGTGACAATACGGTGGAGCTGGATTTCACCCTACCCGCTGGCTCTTACGCGACCATATTGGTGCGGGAGATTCTCAAGCGGGATGCACCGCCGGCCAAGACCGGCTAAAAGCGCGCTTCTACCCGAGGAAAAGTATGATCGACATTCAAGAGAGATTGACCGCCTTCGCCATGCTTGGCGCGACCTGGGTCATGTGGCTTCTGATTATCCTCTCCATCTTCGGCGTGGCGATCATTTTCGAGCGCATCTACTACTTCTTCGTCTCCCGCGATGACGTGCGAGCCCTTCAGGAAGACCTGCGACTGAACCTTGCGAAAAACGACGTCGCCGGGGCCCGCGACCGTCTTGCCAAGTCGCGGTCGTTTCAAGCCAAAATCGTCCACTCCGGACTCGAAGTGGTCGACGATGGCCCGGACGCGGTCGAAGAGCGACTCGCCGGTGAGACGGCCGTGGCCCGCACCCAAATGGAGCGAAATCTCGGCTTCCTCGGCACCGTTGGCAACAACGCCCCGTTCGTGGGTCTGCTTGGAACGGTCATCGGCGTCATCAAGGCATTCCACGTGCTCGATGAGAGCGCGGGCAAGGTGACGAGCGGCTTGATGACCGAGGTCGGCGAGGCGCTCGTTGCAACGGCCATCGGCCTCCTCGTGGCCCTGCCCGCGGTCGCCTTCTACAACTACTTCCAGCGCTTGATTCGATACCGCCTGACTTGGGCCGATGCACTCGGCCGTGACTTGCTCGCCTACCTCAAGGGCAACGCCCGCAGCGGGAGCCAGTAACATGGCTGGCGGCTCGCGATCGGGGGATGACGACGACCTGATTACAGACATCAACGTCACGCCCTTGGTCGATGTCGTGCTCGTTCTCCTGATCATCCTGATGGTGACCGCGACAGCCATCGTTTCCAAGACAATTCCGATGGAGCTCCCCAAGGCCGCGACCGGTGAGCAGACACCCGCCTCGCTCGCCGTGTCGATCGACCAGAACGGTCAGCTGTTCCTCGACACGATTCCGGTCAACACCGACGAGCTTCGAACCCGCGTGCGCGCCGCCCGGGAGTCCGACGAGAACCTCCGCGCCGTGATCGCCGCCGACGGCAGAATTGCGCATGCCAAGGTCGTTCAAGTGATCGACATCCTCCGCCAGGAACGAATCACGAAGTTCGCCATCAACGTCCGGCCAGAGGAGATCGGACGCTGAGCCACGCCGCTGCTGACCCGATGTCCAACCCTTTCGAGAATCTGGCTCCGTGGGCGCTCGACTCGGCCTGGGTCGTCTTGGCCATCGCCACGCACGCGGCCTTCTTGGCCCTGACGCCCAACCTTGGCGCGGGCTCGGGGCCATCCGATCCGCTCGATGCGGTCGCCGTGGCGATCATCGACCAGGAGCCGCCCGCAGCCGAGCCCGAGCTCGAGGAGCCGGTCGAGGAAGAGGCCCCGGAGCCCGAAGAGCCGGAGCCCGTGAAGCCACCGCCAAAGCCCAAGACTTGGAGAGCCCCCAAGGATCCACCGAAAGCTCCCGAGGAGCCGCCCGCGGCCGCGCCGGAAGCTCCGGTCACATTCGACAACATCGTCCTCACCAATGAAGGCGACGAGCCTTCGTCCTGGGCGATGGACCCAGGCTCTGGCGAGAGCCGCGACGGACCGATCGGCAAACCGGACGCCGTCGTCACCGGCAGGAGCCGGGACGGTGTGATCGGCGGGATCATCGGAGGCACGGGCATCGGGGTCGTCGTCGACGTGGGCGACCTCTCGAGACGTCCAATTCCGCCTAGTTTGAAGCAAAAGCTAGAAAGACTTTATCCCAAGAAAGCCAAGCAGGAAGGGGTCGAGGGACAAGCCGTCTTACGGCTGCAGATCGGGCCCGATGGCTCGCCGAGCAAGATCCGACTCCTCTCCGAAGACCCGATTGGCTATCGGTTTGGGCAGATCTGCAAACAAGCCCTCCAAGACGCGACCTGGAAGCCCCCGCTCGACAAAGAGGGCAAGCCGGTCAGCACCCGGGTTACGTTCACCTGCGGCTTCGAGATTCGCTTTTAGGGGACGGCGGGCGGGCATCTCGGCGGGACGATCCACCGCCGACAGGCGTGCGGAAGCATCCGCGTTTTTTGACTCCTGCTGCCGTGGAACGATACCTCACGTCCATGCGGTGGATTCTGCTCAGCCTGATGGCGCTCACCTGTGCCTGCTGGGGCGAGGACGAAGAACCGCCTGGAGAGCTCGTCGGGAGCTTCCAAGCGCTTGGCCTGATGGTCGAGCAGAGCTGTGGCACGGCGGTCCCTGCTCCCGATCCCCTGGACCTCAAGTTCGACCTTCGATCGGAGTCCAACGGGCGCGCGTACTGGCAGCTATGGGGTGGCGCCTTGTTTGCTGGAATCGAAAGCGGCGACACGTACACGTTTCAAACGAGTCAGAGCTGGATGGTGATCGAGCCCGATCGTTTTCGGGGCTACGTTGGCTGCTCGGTCACGCAGCGCGACGTCTTCACCTTCGAGGTGTCCGTT
>CAMYMX010000043.1 GCA_947259605.1 uncultured Polyangiaceae bacterium
TCTCCACCATCACGCGCACCGGTGTCCGGGTGAGCTCGTACGTCCCGTCGGCCACGGCCACCAGGTCGAAGTCGAAGATCTGATGTCCGTAGCCCGGAGGAACGAACGTGTTGCTGAGCTCAAACTCGAACGCCATCTGGGCTCCGTTGAGGCAGTCGGTACACGTCGCCGTGCCTGCGCCGCCGGAACAGCTGGGATCGGCCCCGGTCGGGCACGTCTTGGCGTTCACCCACGTCAGGAAATTGCTTTCGTCGACCGCTGCGGTGGCCAGAACATCCTCGGCTATCAACGTGACGTCTCGGCGCGTGTTGACCAGCATCTCGAGCCCACCGATCAGGGCCTCGCTAATACCGGAGCCAGAGCTGGAGACGATGTCAACGTACTCAGCGCCGCTATCGTCGACAGAGTTGGTCGCTTGTGCCAGGTCTCTCAAGTCCTGTAACGCAGGGGACGTGCTCAAGACGGCGATGATCTTCGCGTTTCTCGTCAAAAACTCGGGCTCGATGTCGGCCCAGGGCACCGGCAAGTCGGCTGTTGCCCAACTCGGGTCGCTCGGGGTCGTCTGAATTCGCAGCTGGTAGGGGCCCCGTACGTCGCTCGACGACATCCCCGATGGCACTGCGGCATCGGATACCAAGTAATAGTCACCAGGATCGAGGGTCGGCGTGAGCCGGCCCCAGTAGTCGCCGCCGCCAGGTCCAGGATCGCAGTCCACGCCTGCCGGTGCCGCGTCGAAAACCGCCACGTTGTGCGTGGGATAGCCCGTACCTTCACCGCTCAAGAACGGGCTGATCGTTGCACCGAGCGAGAACTTCACGAATGCGTCGCGTCCATCGACCCAACACGTCGAAACGTCAGTGGGGTCCGTGCACTGTCGACAGGCGCTGAGGTTCCAGGTCGTGGCGTTGTTGCCGAAATTTGCGTTGGTCCCCATGACGGTCATCGAGGTCGAGGTGAGGTCGCCGAGATCCCAGGCCGTCGCAGGGCTGTTCGCGTAGAGCACGTTGGGAGACATCCGAACCGGCGGCAGGAGCGCCGAGCCGCCGAGCACACCATCGAACGGCGGGTCGCGGTACAACTTGCCCCCGCTCGCCCCGGGCCCGTTGTACAACCCGCCATCGGAGAAGACCATGATGACGGGAAGGGCCAGTTTCCGGAAGCACGGATAGCCCCAGTCGCCAGGCGCGCAGCCAGCACGGTTGGGCACGAAGGGACCGAGTCCCTGGCCTGTCAAGATGGAGTACATCGCCTGCGTCGCTGCGTCGGGGGCGTCCTTGTTGGGACGGACGACCAAGGACGACATCGCATCGGTCAAATGCGTGAGGTTTCTCGTGAAGTCGAGGTAATGATGGTAGGGTGCCTGAGAGTAAGGGTCGGCGTGCGGCAGAAGTGGGATTTCCGCGAACTCGCCGACGCCGAACCGGGCGGCGGGGGTGAGGCACTTGATTGCGCCTACGAGGCCCGTCCCGGAAGCCCCGGGGCATTTGCTGGTGTCGAAGAACGTGCCTGTCAACAGCTCGGACTGGAGCCTGGCGACCTCCATGCTCATTTTGGCGCTCGTGTCGACGAGTAGGTATGCATCGATGGTCTCTAGCGATCCGTAAACCTCAATTTCGGACTGGGCCGCCACCGAGCCCGAGGCGTCGTACTCGAGCGTGTAGTAGATTCCGTCGTTGCTCGCGTCGCCGTCGCATGGCGTCCGCCAGCCCGGCCCAATGCAATCGTCGGCTGGGTCGGGCACACCGTCGTCATCCGAATCGAGCAGCACAGCGCTGTTCTCCGTGAGAATGAGCGCTTTGTCCGGCGCCGACCAGACGAGGTTCAGGGAGTTCGACGCGTCGATGTCGCCTGCCCCAGGGAAGTCGTTCGCCACGTTGCAGGTCGGGTCGCCGTTGTCGCAGCTGGCGGGAGGCTCAACCAGTTGCCCGTGGAACGCTCCGATGCCGGATCCGTCAATCTGGCAGGCTGGTATCGCGACCGCGAGCAAGAAGAGAGTGATGGGGGTCAGATTGAGAGCTTTCATAGCTCCTCCTTGCCGGCTTGGCAGCTCGGCGGCTCTTCTCCAACGCGTGGAGATCCGCACACTTGCTGAGTGGGACACTCAGTCGAGCTGGAGCAGCCACCCGCCCGCGCGCATTCCCTGCGTCCTTCGAGTCCAAGCAGGGTGCAGGCGAAGCCGCCATCCCTGTCGCAGTCGTCATCGACTCGGCAGAGGCCGTAGTCGCCGCAGACCGTGGCCGCTCCTACGCCGGAGATCTCGCACACCGGCGCATCAGCACTGGTGCAGTCGGTATTGAGGCAGGCGACACCGGGCACATTGGGATCGGGCACGCCGGCGCATTCGTTGTTACCGTCACCGTCGACGTCGGCACAACGCGGCGCGATGCCGATGCAGTCGCTCTCTACTTCGCACGGCTGATGAACCCGAACGCATTGCTGGCCGTCGTTGGCCGCGTCCTGGCAGAGATAGTTCTTCGGGCAGTCCGAATCGTATTCACACGGGACGCGCCGATCGACGCAGGCGCCGTCTTCGCAGTCGAAGCCTTCGGCGCAGTGCGACTGCTCGCTGCAGCCGGGCGCCGTTCGAACGCATCGCTCGCTCTCACCGGGCAGGGCGATGCACTCGCTTCCGCTGTCACAATCGAGCGTCGTGGTGCATGCGCCGCCCATCGCATACGCGCACTGCTTGATCGGCTCGCCGAGCTCGGTCGAACATCCAGACTCGATGCAGGTGCCGCCGGCCACGCAGTCGACGTCTGTGTCGCAAAGGCGCTCGACCGAGGGGCATGTCTCGCAGAGCGCGCTGGTCGCGCAGACGTAGAGGGGAGCGCCACCGGTCCCGCTGAAGCCCGCAACGCCTCCGCTGCCCGCGTCGCCGCCTGTCCCTCCGGAGCTTCCTCCCGATCCTCCGCTGCCAGCGCCTCCGCGCACGCCGTCGTTTGATTCGGCCTCACAGCCGAACCAACAAGCACAAGCTGCTGAGATCAGCAGCGTTCCAAGCCATCGATGAGCCATTTAGGCCTCCTCTCTTAACAGCTTCACGGCAATTTTCCAATATGGCAACCACTGATCATCCTTTCGGTGAGCAAGATGACAGGAGATCCCAGCGAGGTTGCGCGGAGCGCAGAGCTGGACTGCGTTCTGATTTCGAACAGGCTGCCGGCGCCCCCGCTCGGCGGCAGCGTCACGATGTCGCTAAGGCCTAGCTAAACGATAGGAAACATGTCGCCCAGAACCCGGGCGACAGCCAATTTTCCAACCAGAGCGCCGCCTCGGCTATTCGCTGGGCGGAGTCCAGGCGGTCGCTGCAAGCTCTCCCTCTTCGAGGCCGAGCCAAATGCGCAGTTGTTTGAGCATGAACTCGGTGCCTTCGCGCGAGGAGAGGTCAACCCGGTAGGTGTTGATGTAGCGAACGCTCTCTTGGAGCCACTGGTCCCAACCTTCTTTGGAGACCTTCTCGAAAATGAATTGCCCGATTTCGTTCGAGAAAGGCGGCTTGCTGAGCCCCGGAAGCTCCCGGCCGAGCTTGATACAATGAACGAGGCGATTTGGATCGGCTTCAGGCATGAGTGGCTGGCAACTTAGCACCCGGCCGGCGCCTGGCTAGCCCAGAATCCGGAAGAACGAGCGCAGCATCTGATAGGTGAGCCCCCAGACGACCCGGCCGCCCACGTCGTAAGCGGGGAAGTCGATGTTGGTCCCGTGCCATTGATACGGACGGACCGTGTCGACCTCGCCTCGGTAGAGCGGCAGAAGCGGTGTCCAAAGCGCCTCGGCGACTTCGCGAGCGTCGACTTGGAGGAGCGGTGACTCGCGATGAACTTCGAAGACGAAGGGCCGAATCACGGTCTCCTGCGGCTTCCCGCGCGCAATCGCTTGAAGGTCGTCGAGCTGACCGATGTGCTCGGCCTCGATCGACAAGTCGAGGCCAACCTCTTCGCGGGTCTCGCGCATCGCGGTCTGTAGGAGCGTCGCGTCGCCCGCGTCCCGGCGACCACCTGGAAACGCCATGTGCCCCGACCAGGGGTCCTGCGGTTGCTCCGCCCGCCGAATGAAAAATAGCTCGGGCCCCGACACGCCTTCGCGGAGGAGCACGGCCACCGCGGCCCACTTCTCGTGCTCCGCAAGCTCCCGGGGGGCTCGGTTCACGAGCACATTGCGAACGTCCGGAAGCCGGAGAACGGTCATCCTTCCTAGTCGACAATCTCGTAGCGGAAGTCTTCGATGACGGGGTTCGCCAGGAGCTTCTCGCACATGGATTGGATGTGGGCATCGGCGGACGCCTTGTCGTTGCCGTCGAGCTCGAGCTCGATGAGTTTGCCAACGCGCGCGGATTTTACCTCTTGGAAGCCGAGGGAGCCGAGGGAGCGTCGAACGGCATCACCCTGCGGGTCGAGGACCTCGCGCTTCAAGGTCACGAAGATGTTCGCTTTCATCGTCCCTCCAAGCCTAGGTTCTTCGTGATGCGCGACAACGGGTCGGTCGTGTCGGGCGCGAAGGCGGTGCCGCGAATCTCGTCGCAGGCCTGAATGTAGCGACGGGACGCCTCGACCCGCACCTCGTCGGGGATCGTCGGCACGGGGCCGTCGCCCTTGTAACCATTGCTGGCGAGCCAGCGTCGGACGTACTCCTTGTCGAAGCTCTCGGGATCTTCGCCGGCTTCGAATCGCGTCGGATAACTATTGGCGTACCAGAACCGCGACGAGTCAGGCGTGTGGATCTCGTCGATGACGACGATGGTGCCGTCGGGCGTCTTGCCGAATTCGTACTTGGTATCGACCAAGATCAATCCTCGATCGGCGCAGACCTTTTGGCCGTGCGTGAAAAGCGCCATCGCGTAGCGCGCCGCTTCGTCGAAGTCCTCGGCGCTGATGCGACCCATCGCAAGAATCTCGTCGCGCGAGACGGACACGTCGTGGTCGCCTTTCGCCGCCTTGGTGCTCGGGGTCAGAATTGGATCAGGCAGCTTCTGGTGCTTCTTCAGGCCATCTGGAAGCTCGTGACCGCAGAATACGCGCGTGCCCTTTTCGTAGTGCGTCCAGATGCTCGTCGAGGTGACGCCCGTGATGTAGGCCCGAACGACCATCTCGACCGGCAGCGGCTCGCATTCGATGCCGACCATGACGTTCGGGTCCGGAACGTCGACGACATGGTTGGGAACGATGCTCTTGGTTTCTTCGAACCACCAGGCGGCAAGGCCGTTGAGCACCTGCCCTTTGTAGGGCAGCGTGCCGAGCACTCGATCGAAAGCGCTGATGCGGTCGGTGACGACGATGTAGCGCTTGCCGTCTGCAATGTAGCAGTCACGAACCTTGCCCTCGTACTTGTGCCCGAGCGATTCGAAGTTGGTGCCATCGAGGGTTCGTGTGAGCCCTTCTTCCAGGATCTCCGGTGAGACCGTCATCTCATTCTCCTTCCAGGACGCGATCGATGATCGTGTCCACGTGTGCAAGCGCGTGATTCAAGTCGAACTCGCGGTCAATCTCATCGGCTGACAGCCGCGCCCCAATGTCCGCATCCTCGTGAAGGAGCGCGCGGAACTCGCCCTGCCCTTCAAACGCTTTCATCGCGTTTCGCTGGACGAGCACGTAGGCCTCCTGCCGGCCGAGTCCCTTTCCGATGAAGGCGAGCGTTGCGGTCGCATCCGGGAGCATCATGCGCTCGGCCGACGAATGGCTGATGTCGCGCTCGTGCCAAAGCGCAACGTTTTCAAGGCCCGGGACGACCGCGGCGCGCACGACCCGGCCGAGGCCGCAGAGGTTTTCGGTGAGCACGGGGTTTCGCTTGTGCGGCATGGCGCTCGAGCCTTTTTGTCCCTTTTTGAAGTGCTCTTCGGCTTCACCGACCTCGGTTCGCTGCCAGTGACGGACGTTGGTCGAGAAGCGCTCGATGCCTGCGGCGACGATGCCGAGCGCCGCGACGAAGGCCGCATGACGATCGCGCGCGACGACCTGCGTCGAGGCGGTCTCGGGTCGGAGTCCGAGGGAGCCGAGCGCTTCGGCCTCGATGGCCGGCGTCAGGTGTGCGTAGGTTCCTACGGCCCCAGCGATCTTGCCGACGGCGATTTCGTCTCGCGCGACCTCGAGCCGCTTTCGCCCGCGGGCAAGCTCGGCGTAGTGGCCGGCCAAGATCAATCCAAAGCTGGTCGGCTCGGCGTGAATGCCGTGCGACCGGCCGATGGCCGGGGTGTGCCGATGCTCCTCGATTCGGCGGCGCAGCGCTTCGAGCACCGCGTCCATGCGGACCAAGAGCGCGTCGGTGGCCTCGACGAGCAGGAGGGCAAGAGACGAGTCGAGCACGTCCGACGAGGTCATGCCGCGGTGCAGCCAGCGCGCGGGCTCTCCCGCAAGGCCTTCGACGTGCGTCAGGAACGCGATGACATCGTGGCGCGTGACTTTTTCGATTTCGTCGATCGCGTCTGGATCGAGCTGCGCGCGAAACGGGGCGACCGCGTCGGCGGTTCCTGTCGGGACGAGGCCCGCGCTTTCCATGGCGCGACACGCGGCCACCTCGATATCGAACCAGGTCTCGTACTTGCGATTTTTCGACCAGAGATCTTGAAATTCGGCGGGTGTATAGCGTGGAATCATCGTTGCGCGGCGAAGCTAGCAGACCGGCCGCCCCCGTGCGAACGCGTCTTTCCCTCTGCTTTGACTCCGCAAATTAACCCCATCAAAAAGGGTCTGTCGCGTTTTTTAGGTTTGGAAGTTCCAGGCTTTGCGGACTTCGATGCGGGGCATGGCGTAGCCGTCCACGTAGGCGCGGTGGGCTGGGTCGACGATGTATCGCTGGACGTCTTCCATGGAATCGAACCGAACCACGATGCTGATGTCCCAGCTCGCCTCGGACGCTTCGTCGGCTGGTGTTCCGACGGTGACGCTTCGGACCCTCTCGAGCGCGCTGAGGTCCGTTCGCGTGCGCTCGGCGAACTCGGCTCGCGCAGCGTCATTGCAGTACTCCTCTTTCAACTTGAACAACACGATTCGTTCGATCATCGCTCTACCCGATCCCTGCAAGCCCGCAGCCGATGCCGGCCAAGTGCGGCACGGCTGCGCCAAACATGGCGGCCTCCGTCGAGCTCGCGTTCCCGTCGAGGCTGCGCTTGTACACGCCTTGCGCGATCGCAGCTAGCCGGAAAATCGAAAACGCCTTGTAGTAGTCCAAGTCCGGCACACCCTCACGGCCCACGAGCTCACAGTACCGCGCGACGAAGGCGGTTTCGTCGGGGATGCCGCTCTTCTCGAAATCCACCCCGGCCAGGCCGCCGATTTTCGGAAGCATCACGTCGTAGAGCATGCAGGTGTACGCCAAATCCGAAAGCGGATGGCCGAGCGTCGAGAGCTCCCAGTCGATCACGGCGAGCGCACGAGGCTCGGTTGGATGGAAGATGATGTTGTCGAGCCGGTAGTCGCCGTGCACCAGCGCAGTGGCCTCGTCGTCCGGGATGTTGGCCGGCAGCCACTCGATGAGGGTGTTCATCGCCTCCACGTCTGCGGTCTGGGAGGCGAGGTACTGCTTGGTCCAGCGCTTCACCTGCCGCTGGACGTAGGCATCGGGGCGGCCGTAGTCGGAGAGACCCACCGCGCCGAGATCGACGCTGTGAATGGCAGCCAAGACCCGAGCGAGCTCTTCGTAGATCGCCCGCCGCTCCGACGGCCCGAGCTCGGGGAGCTGCACATTCCAAAAGATCCGCCCCTGAACGTACTCCATGACGAAGAAGGAGGTGCCGATGACCGAGTCGTCCTCGCAGAGCGCGTACATGGTTGCGCTCGGCACGTCGGTGTCGCCGAGCGCGCGCATCACCCGGTATTCGCGGTCGACCGCATGCGCCGACTGAAGGAGCTCTCCGGGAGGCTTCTTGCGCAGGGCGTACTGGCGTTCGCGATCGGCGAGCCAATACGTCGGATTCGATTGGCCGCCCTTGAATTGGCAAACCTGAAGCCCACCTGTGTAGCCCTCGACGTTCTCCGTCATCCAGGCATCGAGTCGCGATTCGTCGAAACGATGCGCTTCTCGAACGGGTCCAGCATTTTTGGGGGGCACCGGGGGCATCGATCCTCGCACGGGGGAGGTCGGGAGCCTATCACGGCCGGCCCGGTCCTGAGGCACTGAACGTACGCATTGAGCACGGGTCCCAAGGGCGCTAGGTTTCCCGCTGTGAGGTGGGCACAGTATCCGCGCTTGAGCTTCCGCGGCTTTCTGATCGCCAGTGTGATCTTGTGCACGGCACAGGTGACTCTGGGCCAGAAGCCCGACGATGACGACGATTCGGGTTATCGGCCTCAGCCGAGCGCCAACGTTCAGAGTGATGTCCAGGCCCTTCCAATCGACGCACCTGCCGGGAGCAAGGTCGTCGTCATTGCGATCGACCGCACGGTCGAGCTCGGGCTGGCTGCCTTCGTTCGGCGCGAGATCGAGACCAATCCCGACGCCGCGGCGATCGTGCTCGACGTCAACACGCTCGGTGGGCGCGTTGACGCGGCAATTCAGATTCGAGACGCGCTGCTGGAAGCCAAGCCTCGCACCGTTGCCTTCATCCACCCACGTGCGATCAGCGCAGGCGCCTTGATCAGCCTGGCCTGTGACAACGTGATCATGACCGAGGGTGGAACGATTGGCGCCGCGACGCCGATTCAAGCGGGCCCCGGCGGGCAGGTCGATGCGGTTGGCGAAAAGATGGTGTCGTACATGCGGACCGAGATGCGGGCGACCGCCGAAGCCAACGGAAGGCGGGGCGACATCGCCGAGGCGATGGTCGACAACGAGGTCGTCATCAAGGGCATCGTCGATGCGGGCAAGCTGCTGACCCTCGATACCGACCAGGCCCTCAAGTTGGGCATGGCAGACGGCAAGGCCGCCAACCTCGACGAGTTGATGGCGATGCTCACCCTCGAGAACCCAAAGATTGAAAAGGGCGAGCTCAACTGGGGCGAAGAAATCGCGCGCTGGCTCACCGAGCCGACGATCAGCGGCCTTCTGCTCTCCGTCGGCATGCTCGGCCTGATGGTCGCATTCTATACGCGTACCGTCGGCGCATTCACCCTCGTCGGCTTCGTCTCGCTCGCCATGTTCTTTGGAGGTCACGCGGTCGTTCATCTCGTCGGCTGGGAAGAGGCGCTCCTGTTCATTGCCGGCGTCGCGCTGGTCGTCGTCGAAATCTTCTTCGTTCCCGGGCTCGGTGTGCCCGGCGTGCTCGGGCTGGTCTTCGTGATCGCCGCGCTCGTGCTCGCCTTGATCGGCATTCCACTCGATGTCTCGTTCGAGACGGGGGTGCTTGCGGACGCGATGACGCGGGTCTTGCTATCCCTGCTCGGGGCATTCGTCCTGGCCGTCGTCGTGATGCGCCTGTTTTCGCGGACCGCGATGGGCCAAGCACTCGTCTTGCAGGACGCCGAGACAGGCTTTCTCTCTGCGCCGAGCGCATCGGATCTCGTCGGGCAGACCGGCGAGGCGCTGACCGACCTGAGGCCTGCCGGGAAGATCCTCATCAAGGGAGTTCGACACGAAGCGACGAGCGAACGTGCGTTTGTCGCGCGCGGCACGAGAGTTCGCGTGATCGGCAAGGAAGGCCCCGAGCTGGTCGTCCGCCCCTTGGAGGAGACGTGACCGCTGTCGTCATCGTCGTCGTCTTGGTGATCGGTTTGATCCTGCTGTTCACCGAGGTGGCCGTGGTGCCGGGCTTCGGCGTCGCAGGCGCCCTGGGCCTGCTGGCCCTTGCAGCGGGCGCAATCGCCGCCTGGACTGAGCTCGGCCCTTTTTGGGGCGGCATGACGGGCGCGCTCTCCGTCGTCGCTGCGGGCATCATGCTCATCTGGCTGCCCAAGAGTCGGGTCGGGCGCCAAATGGTGCTCGAGCACAGCCAAGCGCAAACGCTTTCGCAGGAAGACCGAACCGGTCTAATCGGCCGCCGAGGGGTCACCGTCACCCCGCTCCGGCCGATCGGGCGTGTCCGCTTTGGTTCGGAAGAGGTCGATGTGGTGACCGAAGGTGAGTACATCGACCGCGAACAAGAAGTCGAAGTCATGACGGTAGAGGGGGCACGCGTCGTCGTGCGCGTCCCTGATGCAACCTAGGAAGGAAGTCCCATGCAGTTCGCTCCAGTCGCCCTAATTTTTCTTCTCTTCATCGTCGTCTTCGTGCTGTTCGTCTGGCTGATCCCGGTCCGCCTCTGGATCGCGGCCTGGTCGAGCGGTGCGCGGGTTGGCTTCGGAGAGCTCATCGGCATGCGCCTGCGGCGGGTGTCCCCCGGCGCCGTCGTCAATCCTCGCATCACTGCGGCAAAAGCGGGCATCGATCTGGCGACCAATACCCTGGAGTCGCATTTCCTTGCAGGAGGGAACGTCGCTCGCGTGGTCAATGCGCTGATCAGCGCCGACAAAGCGGGCATCACGCTCGGCTTCCAGCAGGCGGCTGCGATCGACCTAGCGGGCCGCGACGTGCTCGAAGCTGTGCAGACGAGCGTCAATCCCAGGGTCATCACGACACCCAAGATCACCGCCGTGGCCAAGGACGGCATCCAGCTCTTGGTGGTCACACGCATCACGGTTCGGTCCAACATCGACCGGCTGGTGGGTGGCGCGACTGAAGAGACCGTCGTCGCGCGCGTTGGCGAGGGCATCGTCTCTACGATCGGATCCTCGCTGAACTACGCCGAGGTCCTGGAGAACCCGGACACGATTTCCAAAAACGTGCTCTCGCGCGGCTTGGACAGCGGCACGGCTTTCAACATCTTGTCGATCGACATCGCCGACGTTGATGTGGGGACCAACATCGGCGCCAAGCTGATGACCGAGCAGGCCGAAGCGGACAAACAGGTTGCGCAGGCGCGAGCCGAGGGGCGAAGGGCGCTCGCGGTGGCGGCCGAGCAGGAAATGCGCGCGAAGGTCGAGGAGATGCGCGCGCACCTGGTCGAGGCCGAAGCCAAAATCCCTGCGGCGATGGCCGAAGCGCTCAAGGAAGGCAACCTCGGGGTGATGGACTACTACAACCTCCGCAACGTTGCGGCGGACACCGAGATGCGTGATTCGATCAGCAAATCCACCCGCCAATCGGACGATGACGACGAAGCCTAAGGCCCTGCCGTTGCGCAGCGTGATCGCCAAGCCGCGAAGATTCGTAGCGAGGCTGTTGCTCGCAGACCTGATCGCGAAGCGCGGCGAGGGACCGCTCGAGCGGAAGCGGCTAATCTACGGGCGGCGAAAGCGCTGAGGGCCGATGCTCGAGCTGCTCAAAGAATACTTCGGCGAGATCGCGATCCTGATCTACATCCTGTACCCGCTGCTCAAGCGGGCATGGAACCGGCTCAACAAGAAGGGTGATACCGCGCCCAAGCCGAAGAAAGCAGCGCGCAAGGCGCGCTCACCCGGTCAGGCGAAGCGTTCGCCTCCCCCGACGCCGCGCCCGCCCGCTGTCCCCCAGCGTTCGCCCGAGGCCGACTTCCTCGAGGCGGCTCGCAGCAAAGTCCTCGCACTGAAACAAGAGGCGACGCTGCTGCAGGCACGCGTCGAGGGCGACCCGCGCTTGCAGCGGCTCGCGCCATCCTTGCGAGAAGATCTCCTCGGCAGAGTCGAGGTGATCGAGCGTTCACTCGACGGCCGGCCGACGATGTCGACGATCGCGGACGACACGACTGTCCTCCGCGGGCTCGCTCTGCTCCTGCGGCACCTGCAGACCATGGCGAGGCAGCGCAGCTACGGTGGCTCTTCCTTTCAAGCCGACGCCGACAAAATGGCCGACGCCTGCTACGCACCGTTGCTCGAGCTTGCGCGCGTGCAGAGCCTGGAGCTGAGATCGAGCCAGCCGATCACGGTCACCGGCGACTGGGATCTCTCGATCGTTCCTCGCTTTGCTTCGACCCGGGTCGCCCCGCTTCGTTTGCCCGTCGGCTTCGAGAACAGTCTGTGGCGCTGGCCGGCGATCGCGCACGAGGTGGCCCACGACTTTTACTACAGCCTCGACGGCCTCGAGCAGAGCTTGCACCAGCGAACCGGCCTTCCCCTGGAAGTGCAGATGCCCGCATCTGCGACGGAGGTCGATGGCGCCTGGCTCCGTGGGCTCTTCGGCGCCTGGCTCCCGGAAATTTTCGCCGACGTCTTCGGCACCGTCAGCCTCGGCCCCGCCTACGTGGAATCGATGCGCCGCACGTTTCGAAACCCGAGCTCGCCCCAGCAGACCGCAGCGATTCTGCAGGACAACCACCTGATGGACGAGCACCCCCCCGCTCGCCTGCGGCTTTTCATGGCCACGCGGGTCTTGCACCATCTGGGGCGGCACGACGAGGCAAACGCCCTCTGGGACCAGTGGGAAAGCGACCACTCCGGGGTGCGGCTCTACTACTTGCCGCTCGGCGGGCAATGGGTCGGCCTCGCAGACGAAACACTTCATTCGATCGCAAACTCGGTCATCGACGTACTCGTCCAGGGCGCCTGGCCAGAGCTCGAAGGCTTTCACCTGCTGAACATCCCCGGCTTCGCCTACCTGCACGGTGAGCACGCGGAAGTGCAACGACTCATGCGCGGGCTCGCACGCGGCGAAACGGTGAGCGGAGATGTACGTTGGATCATGGCCGCAGCCGTGCTCGCAGCCATGGCGCAGCCGTCGCGGCACGATGCGATCCTGGAGGCGGCGAGGCGTTCGATCGTTGGAGTTGGGGAAGAGCGAAAGGCGGCCACGAGGACGCGCCGACGCCGTGAACCGGAGTCGATCGCCGCTGCCCTGGTTGCATCCCTGAGACAGCCCCGGGCGATCGAAGAGGCCATCGTGATAGGGGCGGCGCTGACGCCGTACAAACGCCCTCGGTGGCGCTGACGCAGCTACCGGGGCGCGGAAAAAGGCACGACACGGGGCTGCGTCGAACGGGGCGGCTTGCAAAGGTGGCCGGAGGGGCTGGGAGCCTGAGGCCACGCAAGCCGCCCCT
>CAMYMX010000044.1 GCA_947259605.1 uncultured Polyangiaceae bacterium
ATCGAGCAGATCTTCGAGAAGAACTGACCCTCCCGAGGAATCCCCCATGACGGTCCTGCGCGCTCGGCACTCGATGCCGCGACGGGCCCGTCGCTTCGTGCAGAATCGCTCTTTGGACCGGTCCACTCGGTCGAGGGTGTCTGATCCCCAGGAACGCTGAATACGGAATCACGAATGTCGAAAAACACACTTCTGATCAACGTGGACATTGGAGAAACGCGGGTTGGTCTAATCGCGGACGGTGTGCTCCGCGAGCTCTACGTCGAACGGCGACATCATCGCTCCCCCGTGGGCAACATCTACCTGGGCCGAGTCACGCGTGTCCTACCCGGAATGCAAGCAGCGTTCATCGACGTGGGGCTAGACCGTGCGGCCTTCCTGCACGTGGAGGACCTCCAGGCGGCGCCCGGAACCGAAGAGGAAGGCGAAGGCGCGGAGAAGAAAAGCACTTCCAAACTTAGGCGAAATCGGGTCTCGCGAAAGACGCCGATCCGTGACCTTCTCAACGAAGGGCAGCAGATCTTGGTCCAGGTTTCCAAAGGACCCATTGGCACCAAGGGCGCTCGCGTCACGAGCCACGTTGCGCTTCCTGGTCGCTATGTCGTGTTCATGCCCACAGTGGACCATGTCGGAGTCTCCAAGCGCATTGGAAACGACCGCGAGCGACGCAGGCTCAAAGAGGTGATCGACTCGGTAAAGCCGCCGCACGGTGGCGTGGTGGTCCGCACGCTCGCTCAAGGGCTCACCAAGAAAAAGCTCAAGGCGGACATCGGCTACCTCGTGCAGCTCTGGGAACAGACGCAAACCGCTCGCGACGCCGCGAAGAAGGCACCTGCGCTAGTCCATGAAGAGCCGGATCTCGTGATTCAGTCGGCGCGAGATCTCTTCACCGAGGACGTCAACGAGATCGTGATCGACGACCGCGACGAGTACCAGCGGCTCAAAGACTTCTTGACGCTCTTCCTGCCAGAGCGCGCAAACGACGTGCAGCTTTACGAAGGCTACGAACCGCTCTTCGACGAGTACGGCATCGAGGAAGAGATCACGCGTGCACTCTCGCGCAAGGTTCAGCTGCCCTCGGGCGGGCACCTCGTGTTCGATCAGGCCGAAGCATTGACTGCGATCGACGTCAACACCGGGAGGTTCACGGGCAAGGGGCAAGATGTCGAACAGACGATCTTGCAGACCAATCTAGAGGCGGTCCGCGAAATCGCATATCAGCTCTTGTTCCGAAACATCGGCGGCTTGATCGTGCTCGACTTCATCGACATGGAGCGGCACGCCCATCGTGAGAAGGTGTTCAAGGCGCTTCTAACCGTGCTCAAGGACGACAAGTCGAGGACGACGGCGGTCCGGATCAGCGAGCTCGGCCTCGTCGAAATGACTCGAAAGCGGACTCGGCAATCGCTCGGGCGAACACTATACGAACCTTGTTTCTTCTGTGATGGGACCGGCCTGCTTCAGTCGAAAGAGACAGTGTGTCACGAAATCTTCCGACAGATGCGGCGCGAGCGGGACGCCCTACCCGGCTACAAGATCGTCATCAGCGCCCACCCTGCGGTCTGCGACATGCTCGAGCGCGAGGAAAAGGCTTCGGTCGCCGAGGCGGCACAGCGTTTCCAGCGGCGCATCGAATTGAAGCCGAGAAACGACTATCATCTGGAACAGTTCGATCTCACGGGAGCCTGACGTTTCGATGGACAACGACGACGGCCAACGCAGCGAGAAGCGGGTCACGATCAACAAAGAGTTCGAGTCGTTCGACGCGTTTGTCCACGAGTACGTGACGAACGTGTCCAGGTCAGGTGTCTTCATCCGCTCCAAGGAGCCTCTGCCGGTCGGGACGGAAGTTCAACTGACGTTCACGGTGATCATGGACGACGTCGAAACGATCGAAGGCACAGGCCAGGTGGTTCGCATGCAGGATGACCCCCCTGGCATGGGCGTCGCGTTCACGAAGCTGACCAAGTACTCTGAAGACCTGCTCGTGCGCCTGTTGACGCTCCACGGCGCTGCCAGGTCATGACTCGGCTCAGCGACGGGAAGTTCGGCCGCTCGGGGAAAAAGCTCGCGGACCTGAGCGACGAGGAGCTGCTGAAGGAGCGCGCCAGCCGCCACGGCGGAGGGGTCCCAAGCCCGTCGAAGCCTACCTGGAAGCGCGTTCGGCAGTACCTGGCAAACCTCGAGCTCAGCCCGGGCGCAACCTGGCCGGAAATCGAACGTGCCTATAAACGGCTTCGGGAGCGTTACAGCCCCGACAAGCACGAAGGGCATCCTGAACGGCATGAAGTGGCGCAGGAGCTCAACAGCTCTCTGATGAACGCGTATGAGGCGCTGCGCGAGTATTTTCGGCAAGGGTAGGGGGTCCGCGAGCCTGCGGGTCGCGGTCGGCGAGTCAGTCGCTGACCAGGTAGCCTTTTTCGAGGAGAGCGACGACGACGTCGGCGACTTCCGGATCGGGTTTTCCGGCGTGATTCATCAAGTCGACGAGGGTTTCGTGGTCGAGCGCCAGCTGAATCACGTCGAGCTCTTCGGGTGATGCATCGCGAAGCGGCTGCGCCATCGGAGAAGCCACGCTGATTAGGGATTGCAGCGGCGGAAGCGCGTCCCCGAGACGACGCATCTCGTCGAGCTGTCGCATGCCCTCCATGAGCAGGCCTTCGACGCTGCTCTTAATTTCGGTCGGGAAGCTGCGCTCTACCTTGGGAAGCAGATCAAAGGTGCCCTTGTCCCAGACGAGCACTCGGTAAAAGGCCTTCTCAGGCGGTACCGATTCGTCGCCGTTGACGACTGCGAACTGGACCATGCCTTCTTCGAGGTAGATCGAGCCGACATCGGTCTCGGTCGTAATCTGCAGGACACCCGTCTTCTTCGAAGCAGAGAAGAGTTGAAGCAGGTCGGGGAGCGCCACCTCGGCGATCGAGCCCGTCATGGTGCTTCCCGGAGATGGGCGCGCGCTTGCGTAGGCTGCATCCATCTTGGCCTTGGCGTCCTGGACCGAGGCAGACCCATCGGAGGCGACGACCTTGATGATGCTCGTGCCGATCAAGATGCGGTCACCCTCGCCGAGCTTGGTCCGGGAGATCTTCTCACCGTTGACGAAGCTCCCATTCGTCGAACCGAGGTCCTCCAAGAAGAAATCGCCACCTTCGACGGAAATCTTCGCATGGCGCCGGGACACCATGTCCTCGACCAGGACCATGTCCAGCTCGCTCGAGCGCCCGATGACGATCTCGCCGGAATCCGGAAGAGGAAACTCCCCCCCCTGGTACTTCCCAGAGATGAAACGCAGCGCCAACGGCAACGTCAGACCCTCGATGACCAACTCTCCTCGCTCAGACCCCATTGTAACGAAACCCCGCCCCCAATTACGTTTAAGGCTAGGAGCTGGCCATGCGTGTGGTCAAGCCTTTCGCCGAGACGGGAGCGTAAACGGGTGGTTATGGGTTCTGCCTGGGCCCATGCTAGAAAGTCTGGGATGGTCCGCGGGGCGGCTGCGATAGCCTTTCTGCTGGGGCTTTTGGGGGTGATACCGGCGGAGGCTCAGACCAAGGACTTGTCCAGGCGCTGGCGGACGGTCCGGAGCGAGCATTTCGAGGTGAGCTATCCGGAGCCCCTGGCCCTGGTGGCCCGGCGGGTCCTCGGGATCGCGGAGCGGGCCAATGCGAGCGTCGCGCCCCTGCTCGGCCATGAGCCGAAGAAGCGCGTCCAGATCGTTCTGACCGACGAGATCGACGCCGCCAACGGTAACGCCACGCCACTGCACTACAACGCGATTCGGCTGTACGTGAGCGCGCCCGGCGACCTCTCGGTGCTCGGCGACTTCGACGACTGGCTGACGGTCCTGGTCACTCACGAGCACGCGCACATTCTCCACACGGACAACATCGGCGGCCTACCTGCGGTGATCAACGAGATCCTGGGAAAGGTGTGGGCCCCGAACCTTCTTCAGCCGCGTTGGATCATCGAAGGCATCGCAACGTACCTCGAGTCGCGCGAGACCGCTGGCGGACGAATGCGATCGACGCAGTTCGAGATGTACATGCGGATGGCATTTCTCGACGACAACATTTTGCACTTCGACACCCTCAACAACCGGACCGACTACTGGCCGCACGGCGACATCTGGTACCTCTACGGCTCGCGGTTCATCAAGTGGCTCGTCGAGCAGTATGGGGAAGAGATCCTCGGGGAGATGGGGACATGGTACGGGCGCCGCGCCATTCCGTTCAGCGTCAACCGTATGGGCAAGCGGCTCACTGGGAAGACCTTCGGCGAGCTCTACGAGCTTTGGATAGAAGACATGCGCAGGCGATATGGGGACGTGGAAGAGCGAGTCCGCGCGGAGGGCATGACAGAGGGGCGCCGGATCACGCGTCGCGGTGAATTGGTTCGCGGCTTGCGCTTCGCGGACGAGAATCGGTTGATCTACTTTGCACTCGACGGACGAAGTGACCCGCAGATTCGGACCCTGGATCTGTCGAACGGCAACGAGGTCACTCGGATCGTGCGAAGCGCCGGCGAAAGCTACCCGGCCGTGCACCCCAACGGCGAGCTCTACTTCGAGTCGTTCGACGCCTACAAGACCAACCTCTACTACTACTATGACCTCTTTCGCCTGGACCCGCGCGGGCCTTGGGACCGCAAACGGCTGACCCATGGACTTCGCGCACGGTACCCCGAAATCTCACCGGACGGTCACAGGATTAGCTATGTCCGCAACGACACGAGCACGCAGAGCCTCTGGATCGCCGACCTCGACGACATCGAAGGGACGCAAGAGCTTCTGGTCGACAGCGAGCGGTTTGAACAGGTCTATACGCCTCGGTTCTCGCCGGATGGCAGCCAGGTGGCCTACAGCGCGTGGCGAAAGGGAGGCTACCGCGACATCCATGTGATCGACCTCGCGACCCGCCAAGTTACGGCGGTCACGCATGACCGCGCCATGGATACGGGACCGGCCTGGTCCCCCGACGGCAAGAAACTCTACTTCTCGAGCGACCGAACCGGCATCGCGAACATCTACGCCTGGGAGCCGGCGAGTGGCGAGCTGTCACAACTCACCAACGTCGTCTCTGGCGCCTACACGCCGGCCCCCTCCCCGGACGGCCGGAGGCTTGCCTACATCGGCTACACCAGCCGCGGATACGACGTCTACCTGCTCGAGCTCGACGCTGAGACCGGACGCCCTGCAGCGCCGTACATCGATGACCGTCCGCCGCCCAGCGACGCCGACAGCCTGATTCCAGATCTCTCGAGACGGTACGCTGGCGCACGGACACTCTACCCACGGTTCTGGGGAATCGACCTCCAAGAAGACGCGTTCGGCCAACAGCTTGGCATCTTCACCGAAGGCGAGGACGCCGCTCAGTTTCATCTTCTCTATGCGCGGCTCGGCATCAGCCTCACAGAGGGCTACGTCAATGTGGACCTGAGCTATACGCTCCGCCGCCTGCCCCCGGACCTGACGGTTTCATTCTTCCGGCGTGTAACGCCCCGAAACGGATTCATCGTCAACGGGCGACGCAGGCCGTACGTCGAGGACGCGTATGGCGGACGGTTCACGATCTCTCAGCTGATCCCCCGCTCGTTCCATTCGAATCGCCTCAGCGCGAGCTACGGGCTCACCTGGACGCGCTCGCTCTCGACCTTCAACGGTACGATCAGCCCCAACTTTGCGCCGCCGATCGTTCCGGCGACGGGCCTGAACGCCGACATCGGACTTTCATGGAGCTACAACGACGCGCGGCGTCACCTCTATGACTACACCCCGTCCGAGGGGCGCACCCTCGGGGCGGCGCTGTCGTTCGCGCACCCCGGAATCGGCAGTCGCTTCAAGAGCATCCGAGCGTCCTGGTTCATTCGGAGATTCATCGAGATGCCCTGGTCGCAGCATCACGTTCTCGCGTTTCGGTACGGTGGAGGCGCGGGCGAGGATAGCCGCGGGGAGCGCGGATTGTTCTCCTTGGGCGGATTTCCCGATACGTCGCTCATCGATCAGATCCTCAACTTCGAGCAGCTCGGAGGGGTGGCTCTTCGCGGCTATCCGGCCTTCTCGATCGTCGGGGACCGCTTCCAGCTGCTTCAAACCGAGTATCGATTTCCCCTCACACGCGTGCTGCGCGGCCCGGGCACCGTGCCTGTCTTCTTCGACCGCATGTACGGGCTCCTGTTTTTCGACTTCGGCGACGCCTATTTCGGACCGCTCGATCTCAACGAGTTCCGAAAGGGTGTGGGCGCCGAAATCCTGATGGACTTCACCCTGGGATACGTGCAGCCCTATTCACTGCGTCTCGGCTTCGCCTATGGCCTGGACCAGGGAGGCGGCGCACAGTTCTACGTCAACTTCGGGAGGCCGTTCTAGGAGGAGCTGGACGCCTTCGAACGTCTGTCACGTCCCACCGCTCCCAGGCCATCGCCTAAACCTCGAGGATGTCGGTTTCCTTCTTGGTGACGATTGTGTCGACCTTTTGCGTGCCGCCTTTGACGACCTCTTCGAGCTCCTTGCGGGCGCGATCGGCGTCGTCTTCGCCGACGTCTCCCTCTTTTTGGAGGCTGTCGATCATGTCTTTCGCATCGTGACGCGCTTTGCGGATCGCGACCTTGCACTCCTCGCCCGACTTGCGCGCGACCTTGACTAAATCCTTGCGGCGCTCCTCGGTCAGTGGTGGCATCGGGAGCCGGATGATTTCTCCGTCATTGGATGGGTTGAGGCCGAGCTGAGCTTCCATGATTGCCTTTTCGATCGGCTGCATCTGGCTCCGGTCGAACGGCTTGAGAACGATCATCCGGGGCTCGGGCACCGAAATCGATGCGAGCTGCTTGAGCGGAGTCGGCGACCCGTAGTAGTCGACGCGAAGGCCGTCGAGAATCGCGGGGTTGGCTCGCCCTGCGCGAATCTTTGCGAGGTCGCGCTTGAGAGACTCATGCGCCTTGTCGATTGAAGTGCCCAGCTCTTCTAGAATTTCAGCAAGCATCGCTCTCCCCGATCCGAGCGGAGCTCAACCCTCCGCGGTGACTAGGCTACCGACGTCTTCGCCCATGACAACCCGTTTAATGTTCCCGGGCTCGGTCAGCTTGAAAACCCGCACCGGCAGATTGTTGTCGCGACAGAGGGCGACCGCCGTAGCGTCCATGACGCCGACCCGCTCCATCAAGAAGCGATCGTAGCTAATTCGCCGCACCATGGTGGCGTCTTCGTGGCGGACCGGGTCCTTGTCGTAGATTCCCTTGACCTTGGTGGCCTTACAGAGCGCGTCGGCGTGGATCTCCATCGCTCGCAGCGCGGCCGCAGTGTCGGTCGAGAAGTAAGGGTTGCCGGTGCCAGCGACGAAAATCACCACTCGCCCCTTTTCCAAGTGGCGTACGGCTCGGCGCCGGATGTAGGGCTCCGCGACGGCCTTGACCTCGAGCGCGCTCATGACGCGCGTATCGACCCCCGCCTTCTCGAGCCCATCCTGAAGCGCGATGCCGTTGATCACGGTCGCCAGCATACCCATGTGGTCGGCCGCGGTCCGGTCCATCCCATTGGCGCTGCCCTTGAGGCCACGGAAGATGTTCCCCCCCCCGATGACGATGCCGATTTGACATCCGCTGGAGTGGACTTCGGCCAGCTCCTCGCTGATCGCTTTCAGGGTCTCAGGCTCGATGCTGCTGCCAGCAGGACCGCCGGACAGCACCTCCCCAGAGAGCTTGAGCAGTACCCGCGTGAGCTTGGCCCCGTTCGTCATGACTCAAGAACCTTTTAGCGCCTCAGTCACCTCTGCCGCCAGGTCCGATTTCTTTTTTTCGATTCCTTCGCCGAGCTCGTAGCGCGCAAAGCGGCGAATACTGATTTTCTCGCCGAGTTTCGCGGTGAGCGCCTCGAGGAGGTCACGGATTGTCTTGTCGTCATGCATGATCGACATTTGGTCGAGAAGGCAGGCCTCCTTCTTCCACTTTGCGAGCTTGCCCTCGACGATCTTCTCGATGGCCGCTGGCGGCTTCTCCTTGCCGGTTGCCTTGACTTCCTCGTCGAGCTGGCCGCGAAAGATGGCCGTTCGCGCGAGGAGCTCGTTCTCCGGGATGTCGTCCTCGCTCACAAAGAGCGGATTCTCGGCGGCGACCTGCATTGCGGTGTCTTGGACGAACTGTTGGAAGTCCTCACCCCGTGCGACGAAGTCGGTCTGGCAGTTGATTTCGATCAGCACGCCCACGCGCCCAGCGCCGTGGATGTATGAATGAACCAGTCCGTCGCCCGCGATGGCGCCCGCTTTTTTGGCGACCTTGCTGAGACCCTTCTTCTGAATGATCTCGATCGCCTTGTCTTCGTCGCCTGCGGTTTCACGAAGCGCGTCGCGACAGGCCATCATTCCGGCGCCGGTACGATCGCGCAGCGACTTCACCATGGATGCGCTGATTTCGGACATTATTCTCTTCCTTCGGGAGCTGCTGGGGCGGGACCTCGACGACGAGCGAATTCGACATGAACGCCTTCACCGCTCGCATCGGGCGCCTGGGCGCCTTCGTGCTGGAGGAAGTCGCGCCGCTGTTGGCTTCCCTCGATGCAGGCGTCAGCGACGCGCGATGCGATCAGCTTGATCGAGCGAATCGCGTCGTCGTTGCCGGGAATGACGAAATCGATGAGGTCCGGGTCGCAGTTGGTGTCGGTGAGCGCGACGATCGGGATGTGAAGCTTACGGGCCTCATTGACGGCAATGTGCTCGTTGTGCGGATCGATGACGAAGAGCACCGACGGGAGGCCGTTCATCATCTTGATGCCGCCCAGGTACTTCTCGAGCTTCTCGCCCTCACGGCGAATGGAAAGCGCTTCCTTCTTGCGGAGCGCATCGATCGTGCCGTCCTCGACCTGCTGCTCGATGTTGCGAAGGCGATCGATGCCGCTCTTCATCGTGCGAAAGTTGGTCAACGTGCCGCCAAGCCAACGGCCGGTCACGTAGAATTGGCCCGAACGCTCGGCCTCCTCAAGGACGATTTCGGCCGCCTGACGCTTGGTGCCGACGAAAAGAACGTGTCCGCCGCGTCCGACCGTGTCAGCGATGAACGAATACGCCCGCTTGAAGAGCTCCGCCGTCTGGTCGAGGTCGATGATGTGAATCCCATTGCGGGCGCCGTAGATGTAGGGGCGCATCCGGGGGTTCCAGCGTTTGGTCTGATGACCAAAATGCACGCCGGCTTCAATGAGGGCCCGCAGGCCAATCGGTAGATCACCCGACGCGACGTCGGGGCTTCCCAGGGCCGCCAACTCCGGCGCTTCCTGGGCCTCGTGTGTAGATTCAGCCATTGCTCATTTCTCCTTTCGGTTGAACTGCCATCCCTCCAGACGAACAACCTCCAAAGAGGCACCGGAACGTCTGATCGAGCCGAGGGATGTGATTGGTTTCGGGGGCCAGGGCCTCCGGCTTCGGAAGAAGCGGCGCAGCTATACCAGGGGGGGCCGGGGGGCGCCAGGCGCGGGAGGGGATCCGGGGACGGTGGGACGGTGGCCGGGGACGGTGGCCGGGGACGGTGGCCGGGGACGGTGGCCGTAGGGCCGTGTCGGTGACCGTGTCAGTGCCCGTGCCAGTGTCAGCGCCGGTGTCAGCGCCGGCGCCAGCGAATTATTCGTCTAATTTCCACCAGATCGGTGGCTTGGTGGAGGCTGGATCCTGGGCGCCGAGGTCGCGGGCGGCGCTCAACACCTTTGCCGTCGCCGCCAGGCCCTTCTGTAAATGAGGGGCCCAGGGTGGTTTCGCCGACCGGGCTGCGCCCTGCTTGGCTCTGGCCGTCACCGGGTCCGCTCCGTCAGCCAGCGGGTCTTCGGGGAGCTGGTCATAGTAGCTCCTGAAATCCGTCGTGGGTGCGAGGGCCTGGCGGAGGCCGTGTGGGTCGGTGAGCCAGGCCTGCAGGCGAAGGCAGGCGTGCTCCTGTGAGACGTCGCGTTCGCTTTCGTTGTCGAGGCCAAAGTCCGGCACGCCGAGGCTGTCCTCACCTTCGATCAACGAGTGGCATAGCTCGTGAAGGATCATCTGCGCCAGGCAGTCGTCCGCGTCGAGGGTGCCCGGGTCGCCAATGGTCATGACGCCCTTCCCGTCGGTTGACGCATAGACCTGAGCGGAGCGCTCGACGCGAAAGCCGATGCGGTCGGCGACCGTGAGCCAGATCGCGTCGAGGGGGTCCAGGTAAATGGATGGAGGGTTTCGTTCCACGTCAGAGGAGCTTGTGAAAGCGATAGAAGAAGTCGTCTAGCATTCGCTGGTGCAAGGGGCGACGCCTCCACTCGTCATAGGAGACAGGCCTGGTTCGCCCAAGGTCTTCGCGGAAACGCTCTTCCATCGCGCCCGCAACCGAAGCATCCTCGACGGCCACGACGACCTCGAGATTGAAGCGCAATGAACGAGAATCGAGGTTGTAGGTTCCGACCGTGCACCAACGACCGTCGATGACAGCGGTTTTGGCGTGAAGGATGGTGCCCTGCCACTCGTGCAGCTGGATTCCGGACTCCAAGAGCCGACCGTAGAGTTTGCGCGCGGCGTGGCCCACCGCTGTAACGTCGCTCTTCCCAGGCAGAATCACATGCACCTCGACGCCGCGATCCACCGCCTGAGAAAGCGTGCGCCGAATGGGCGCGTCGGGAACGAAGTAGCTGTTGGTGATGCTGATCGATCGCTGCGCGCTCCTGATTTGGTGCAGATAAGCCTGACGGATCACGCGACGCTCGCGAAAGTAGTGGTTGGCCAGGACGCGCACCCCGCTGCCTTCGCCGAGACCTGTATCGAGGGGTGGCCGGAATCGAGGCCGTGCGCTGGTTTGCGGCTCGACGATGCGACGCCAGCCGAAGTCGAAGACATCGCACATCTGTTCCGATGCCGGCCCTTCAATTCGAATCGTGTCGTCACGCCAGCCAGCGCCTCCAGTGCGCGCAGGCGCCCACTCTTTGCCGAGATTGACGCCTCCAGTGAATCCGATTTGACGATCGACGACCAGGAGCTTGCGATGGTCGCGGTTGTTGAGCAGCCCGATGCGAAAGCGAGCGCGCCAAGGTGCGATAGGGTTGTACTGCTCAACCTCGCAGCCCGCCTCGCGCATCTTCGCGAACATCGCGTTGTCGCTTTGGAGACTTCCGACGGCGTCATAAATTACGCGTACGAGGACCCCGGCCTCCGCTCTCGCGATGAGCGCGTCGGCGAACTGCCGGCCCACTTCATCGGAAGCGAACCAGTACATTTCGAGCAGAATTTCGCGTTTCGCTTCGGCGATCGCTTCGAGCATCGCGGGGAAGGCCTGCTCGCCGTCGTGAAGCAGCGTCACGCGATTGCCCGACACCATGGCTTCGAAGCCGGCCCCACCAGCGAAGATTTCGCGCAACTGATCGAATGTGTCTCGTGCCGGTCCTGGCCTCACCACGCTCATTTCTCCTGTGCTATCGTCGACCCGATGAAAGCCGTACGCTGTCCGATTTGCAAGAAGGACCTGGCCAGACGGGACAAGAACTTCCCGTTTTGCTCGGCGCGGTGCAAGCTCGTCGACGCTGGTAATTGGTTTGAGGGCACATACCGCGTCGAAACAGACCATCCTGATTCCAGATGGGGAGATAACTGATGAAGTACGTCGTGTTTCTGATCATCGGGTTCTTGTTCATCGGAGCGTCCGCTTCCGCGCAGGACGCGGCCGACTCTGCAACGAGCTCGACTGCCGACGCCACGCAAGCGCCCGCCGAACCGACACCGACATCGGACGCCGCAACGGAAGAAGAGGAAAAGAGGAGCCCCTACTACAAGAAGGTTCAGGGTTGGCTTTGGATCGAAGGCGTCGCAGGCATTTCGGCGTATGACCCCGATCAGTTCGGAGCGCTCAGCTTGGGATCAGCACCCGGGGGCGCCCCCAAGAAGAGAGGACCGCAGTATGGCTTCTCACTTGGCACCGGCTTTGGTGGAGGGTTCTTCTTGGGTTGGTACTACCGGCAGGCCAACTACGGCGAATACAAGCTGCTGAAGACGGGGCTCGAGTTTCAGCCGACCATCCGAATCCCGTACGTGCACATCATGTTCCGGGTCGACATCGGCTTTTCGCGGATGTTCGACGGCAACGCGTGGGGGCTCACCGGCGTGAACAATGGTGGCGTCGACACGACCTTTGGCGTCGGTCTCCGCATTCCGATCGTTCGTTGGATGTCCTTCGCGGCGAACTTCGATTGGTCGTACATCGGCTTGTCGATGAGAGGCACCGACAGCGGCGGCACCCGCGTCCAATCTTGGGTCAGCGGTCAACAGCTCGCGGGAACCTTCGCGCTGACCTTCCATTTCATCGGCGTGCGCAAGAACTAGCGTTTGGCTGGCTTCGACTAGCGTTGGCTGGCTTCATGGACGTGGTCGACCAAGGCGCGGGCCTGTGGCGGTGTCGCCTGCGGCATGATGCCGTGGCCTAGATTGAAGATGTGGCCGGGACGGCCTGCGGCGCTTTCGAGCACTTCGCTGGCGCGCGCACACATCACTTTAGTCGACGCGAGGAGCGCGGCCGGGTCCATGTTTCCCTGCAAGGCGACGTCGGCGCCGAGGAGCGACCAAGCATCGTCGAGGGAGATGCGCCAGTCGATGCCGATCACGTCACCGCCGGCTTCTTTCATCGCAGGGTAGAGCTCAGGGTTGCCGGTCCCGAAGTGAATCGCGGGCACATGTTTGGGAAGCTTGTCGAAAATCGCCTTGCTGTGCGGCAGGACGTAACGGCGGTAGTCGAAAGGCGACAAGCATCCGACCCAGCTGTCGAAGAGCT